>CALYZE010000002.1 GCA_945607605.1 uncultured Bacteroides sp. | reverse complement strand
GATTGTGTTTGGTTCAGGTTATGGAATGGTGGTGATAGATCCTAATAGGACTAGATATAAAAGTTCTATTGTTTCTCCTCTAGTAACCTTAACTGGATTGAAAATAAACGGTATGTCGGTACAGTCTGGCGAAAAAGACTCTCCATTGAAATATTCAATGGCCTATACAAATAGAATAGATTTACGCTATGAACAGAATTCATTTGAGGTGGATTTTTCTATTTTTGATTATTCCAACTACGGTACTGTGAAGTATATGTATAAGTTAGATAATTATGACAAGACTTGGAGTACTCCATCTGCATTGAATTTTGCAGTATATAAAAACATTGCACCAGGTAACTATGTACTACGTGTCAAAGCATGTAATGCAGTGGGAACTTGGAGCGATTGTGAAGCGAAACTTGAAGTAACAATTGCACCTCCATTTTGGCGTAGCACATGGTCTTATCTAGTCTATGTGTCTTTAATTCTGGCAGTTGGATATGGTTTATTCAAAATACTACATAATTTTAATGCTTTGCGTAATCGCATCCAAGTGGAAAAACAACTGACAGAATATAAGTTGGTTTTTTTTACTAATATATCCCATGAATTCCGCACTCCACTGACTTTGATACAGGGAGCACTTGAAAAGCTGGAAGGAAGCACCAATCCTAAAGATATGGTTTATTCCCTGAAGATTATGAATAAAAGTACAAAACGTATGCTGCGGTTAATCAATCAATTGCTTGAATTCCGCAAAATGCAGAATAACAAGCTAACTCTTTCTTTAGAAGAAACAGATGTTATAGCTTTTCTTAACGAAATATTTTTGAGTTTCAAGGATACTGCTAAGTCCAAGAATATGGATTTTCGCTTTATCCCTTCAGTGGATAATTATCAGATGTTTATTGATAGAAGTAATTTGGATAAAGTGAGCTATAATTTGTTATCGAATGCTTTTAAATATACTCCTAGTGGTGGGAAGATCTTATTTTCGGTGATGGTAAATGCCATAGAAAAACAATTGATTATGTCTGTAGCAGATACAGGAGTGGGAATTCCGAAAGAAAAACGAGATGAAATTTTCAACTGTTTTATGCAGAGTAGTTTCTCTGGAAACAGTATCGGAGTAGGGTTATACTTGACTCGTGAGCTGGTTCATGTTCATAAAGGAGACATCATTTATTCGGAAAATGAAGGAGGAGGGTCAGTCTTTACAGTTTTGCTGCCTATAGATGCAACCGTATATAGAGATAAAGACTTTTTAATTCCTAATCAACTGTTGATTGAGGAATCTCAACATCATCAAAAGGAGATGAGGATGGGAGATGAGGAGAAGGATAGTCAGGATTTGCGACCAGTCACTTCCGCTCCTTTAAATAAACGGAAAATTCTAATTATAGAGGATGACGACGATGTGCGTGAGTTCTTGGAAAAGGAGATAGGACAGTATTTTGAAGTAGTGACGGAAGCGGATGGAACTGCCGGTTTGGAACGTGCCCGTGTTTACGATGCTGACTTGGTGGTATGTGATGTATTAATGCCAGGGCTCACAGGATTTGAGGTGACTCAACGTCTGAAAAAGAACTTTGATACCAGTCATATACCTGTTATTTTATTGACGGCTCTAAGTACCGAAGAGAAACAGTTGGAAGGAGTTGAAAGCGGAGCCGATGCTTATGTTGTCAAACCTTTTAGCCCGAAACTGCTTCTTGCTCGTATCTTTAAGTTGATAGAACAGCGTGATAAACTGCGCGAGAAGTTCTCTAACGACTTTCATATGATACGTCCTGCTATTTGTGCTTCACTGCAGGACAAGGAGTTTGCTGATAAACTGCAAATTATTATGGAGAAACAGATAAATAATGCACAATTCACCATTGATGAATTTGCCAGTATGATGAAATTAGGGCGCACAGTTTTCTATCGCAAGGTACGTGGTGTCACTGGCTATACTCCCAATGAATATATGCGTATTATACGTATGAAGAGGGCTGCTGAATTGTTAGCAGAAGGTAATGATACCATATCTGAAATTTCATATAAGGTAGGCATTAATGATCCTTTCTACTTCAGTAAATGCTTTAAACAGCAATTTGGAGTGACACCGTCAGGTTATCAGAAGGGAGAACAATCTGAATAATTCAAGTTTGTATAATTATATATAAGTATGTACGTTTTTCCATATTAGCAATCGAATCATCCGCTATTTTTGTAAAAACAAAGAAGAGATTATGAAGAACAGACTTATTGGTTGGCTGCTTATACTAGTGGCATTGCCTTTGACAAGCGTAGTACGTGCTCAAGTTCTGCACGCAGAAAGAATTTATCTTTCAGGTACTGGTATTGATGATACTAAAACATGGGATTTTTTCTGTTCAAAGGGACAGAACAGTAGTAAATGGAAAAAAATAGAAGTACCTTGCAATTGGGAACTTCAGGGTTTTGGCACATATACTTACGGACGTTGGTATAAAGTTCCAGGTGAAAAGCCCAGTGACGAGATAGGTATTTATCGTCATAAATTTGAGGCGCCAAGATCTTGGAGAGATCAGCGTGTAAAAATATACTTTGACGGAGTAATGACGGATGCTGAAGTACTGATTAATGGAAAAAGTGCTGGACCTGTACACCAAGGAGGCTTCTACCGTTTTAACTATGATATTACGGATTTACTGGAATTCGGAAAGAAGAATACTCTTGAAGTAAAAATAACCAAAGAATCTGCAAACAAGTCAATAAATGCAGCAGAACGTAAGGCTGATTGGTGGTTATACGGAGGTATTTATAGGCCAGTTTGGTTAGAAGTAGTCCCTACGGTTCATATGAGACATTTTACTCTGAATGCTAGTCAAGATGGAAAATTTCAAGCAGCAGTGGATATGGAAGGGAATGCACAGGGATATGAATTATCTGTTTCTGTAAAGGGATTAAAGGATGGAAAGAATCTTAATACCACCGACAACCAAGTGACTCTTGTTCATAAAATAACGAATTCGAATAATGAACAACTACTTGAAGGAATTTGGCAAGAAGCAAAGACTTGGTCCACTGAAGCCCCGAATCTTTATGTAGCTCGATTAGAATTAAAAGATCCATCAGGTCAGATTATTCAAACTCGTGATACGCGTATAGGTTTCCGTACTATTGAATTTTTTCCGCAAGATGGAGTTTACTTGAATGGTGTCAAATTAGTAGTGAAAGGTGTAAACCGCCATTCTTTTTCTGTAGATGGAGGCCGTACTACAAGCGTGGCTATGAGCAAACAGGATGCGCTGCTCATCAAAGAGATGAATATGAATGCAGTCCGTTCTCACTATCCGCCCGATGAACATTTTTTGGATATGTGTGATTCTTTGGGACTCGTTTATATGGATGAGTTAGCAGGTTGGCAGAATGGCTATGATTCTAAAGTAGGGCCAGGCTTGGTAAAGGAAATGATTGAACGTGATGTGAATCATCCTTGTATTATAATTTGGAGTCACGGTAATGAGGGTGGATGGAACTATGCTCTTGATCCTTTGTTTGAGAAGTATGATAAATTGCAGAAACGTCATATGGTTCATCCATGGGCTGATTTCAATGATTTGGACACGCACCACTATCCGGCTTATCTAACCGGTGTGGCTCGTTTTACCAATGGATATAAAGTATTTATGCCTACAGAATTTATGCATGCCATGTATGATCAAGGAGGAGGTGCAGGTTTACGTGATTTTTGGGAACGTTGGAGCACTAATCCGATGTTTGCGGGAGGCTTCATTTGGGTTTATTGCGATGAGGCTCCTAAACGTACAGATAAGGGAGGAATTCTTGATTCAGATAAATCGAACGCCCCTGATGGTATTGTAGGGCCAAGGCGAGAAAAAGAAGGAAGCTTTTATGCCATCCGTGCGCAGTGGTCACCTATTCAGTTAAAGCCACTGCTGATTACTAGTCATTTTGATGGTAGCTTTTTGCTAACGAATGAATATACTTACACGAACTTGTCTCATTGTCGGATGAAGTATAAAGTGCTGGCATGTCATACTCCGTTACAAAGAAAGGAAAGCGAAGCTATTCTTGCTACTGGTGATGTGCAACTTCCAAATATTAACCCAGGAGAAACCGGCACTGCCCGTTTTAATCTTCCTGATTCTTTCCATGAAGGTGATATTCTGGTTCTAGAAGCTTTTGATAAAGAAGGACAGAGTATTTGTGAATGGTCTTATCCCATTCGCTTAACTAAAGCCTATTTTAAACACAAGCTTTCGCAAGCAGCAATAACTCGGAATCATGCAGAGGCTGCTATAGCAACACAAACCTCGAATGAAATAGTATTAGAAAGTAAGAACGTATGTGTTACCTTTGATGCAACTACTGGTTTGCTGCGCCGAGTGATGTCAGGCGACAAGGAAATTCCATTCAAGGATGGCCCGTGCCCAGTAGGAATCAAGATGCGTTATGAACCTTCTCTGAGTTATATACGCACCACTGCTGAAGAATCCGTGTTCTGTGCCAAATATAAAGGAGCAGTCGATTCGATTGTGTGGAAACTAACAAATGAAGGACTATTGTACATGGATGCTATCTTGTTGAACCGTGCCTCAGGAGGCGGTGGCTTTGATGATGCATTTATGGACACCCAAGTCTTTAATCTTGGATTGACATTCTCTTATCCGGAAGAAAACTGTATGGGCATGACATGGATGGGACGAGGCCCATACCGTGTATGGAAAAATCGTATTTCGGGTACTACTTACGGTACGTGGCACAAAGATTATAATAACACCATTACCGGTGAGAGTTTTGAAAATCTCATTTACCCGGAGTTCAAAGGATATCATGCTAATATGTATTGGGCTACTTTGGAGAGCGACACTACGCCTTTTACTATTTACTCGCGAAATGATGGTATCTTCTACCATATATTTACACCCGAAGAACCTGCCGGACGTGTAAAGGATACGATGCCCCAATTCCCGGAAGGAGATATTTCTTTTCTACTTGATATTCCAGCAATCTGCTCCTTTAAGCCCATAGAGCAACAAGGACCGAACAGCCAACCGGGAAATATCCGTATCAAGTCCGGGGATGAAGGGCTACATCTGAATCTAATGTTTGATTTCCGTTAGAAGATAGCATTGCGAACAGTCTTTTGTTTTAAGGCTGTTTGCAATGCTTCCCAATTGTCACAAAGCGCCTGCATAGAAGGGAAAAGAATATCTGCTCCTGCATCCAATAACACTTTATCATCAATTGGTCCGGTGTTGACGGCTACGGTAAAGATGCCTGCCGCCACTCCGGCTTGTATACCAATAGGAGCATTTTCCACAACCATTGCTTCATTGGCTTTGACTCCAGCTTTTTCCAGTCCCATGAGGTAAGGTTCTGGATGAGGTTTTCCATATTTAACATCGAAAGCGGTAACCATGCGTTGTCGTTGAAACATGCCGGGAAAGTTATGTATAAGACGATCTAAGAGCGAATGCTGTCCTGAACCGGTGACTAATATCGGGGTAAGTCCTCCTGTTTTAGTCTTTTCCAACACTTCTTTTGCGCCGATCATGCGTTCGGGCTCAGGGTGAGTATTAAACTCTTTACTTTTTTCTGCATAGATGCTTTCTATCATTTCAGGAGTAGCATCTTTGCCATATTGTCGCTGATAAACGATATTGATGGTTGAGGCTCCCGTACGGCCTTCATGCATATAAGCCTCTTCTCGACTGAGGTGTAGGTCATGACGTTCCATTACTTTATGCCATGCATCGGCATGATAAGGCATGGAGTTAAAAAGTACACCATCCATATCAAAGAGTACGGCTTTTAGTTGAATATTGGAGTGCCCGTGCTTTTGCAGGTAACGGGTGATAGATTCTTCGAACATATAATACTTATTGTTTTGTGAGTGTAAAAATACAAAAAATCAGGCACAGTATGATGTACTGCGCCTGATTAGTTATATCTGTTAATTACTTTTTTACAGCCTAGCCTGAATAGCCTTAGACTCCTCTTCGTAGCCCGGCTTGTTGAGCAGTGCAAACATATTCTTCTTGTATGCTTCTACTCCCGGTTGGTCGAATGGATTTACTCCTAGAATATAGCCACTGATGCCGCAGCCTATTTCAAAGAAGTAGAGCAAGCCCCCGATTGTTTCTTCATTAAGAGCAGGAATTACGAGACGGATATTGGGTACACCGCCGTCAACATGAGCGAGTTGAGTTCCCAGTTCAGCCATCTTATTCACTTCATCTACCCGTTTGCCTGCAAGGAAGTTCAAACCATCAAGGTTTGCTTCATCACTAGGTACTTGCAGCTTATGTTGAGTGCTTTCTACAGAGATTACGGTTTCATAAATGGTGCGTTCACCTTCTTGAATCCATTGTCCCATGGAATGCAAATCAGTAGAAAAATCTACAGCAGCAGGGAAGATACCCTTATTTTCTTTACCTTCTGATTCACCGTAAAGCTGCTTCCACCATTCGCTTACATAGTGCAGTTTAGGATTGAAGTTTACGAGGATTTCAATCTTCTTACCGCTCTTGTAAAGTTCGTTGCGAGTAGCAGCATAGATTGCAGCAGGATTGTCAGCAAAGGGAACCTCTTTTCCACAAGCTTTCTCCATGGCTACTGCACCTGCAACCAACTTTTCGATGTCGAAGCCAGCGATAGCAATAGGCAATAAACCCACCGGGGTCAGTACGGAGAAACGACCGCCTACATTATCAGGGATAATAAAAGATTTGTAACCTTCGTTATCGGCAGTTATACGAGCAGCACCTTTCTTAGCATCCGTAATAGCAACGATTACTTTCTTGGCCATGTCTTTGCCGCGTTGATCCTCGCATTGTTTCTTCAGCAGTCGAAAAGCTAAGGCTGTTTCGGTAGTCGTACCTGATTTGGATATATTAATGACACCGAATTTCTTGTCTTTTAAAAACTCTGTAAGTTCGAATAAGTAATCTTCACCAATATTGTGTCCTGCATAGAGAATGACAGGAGCAGTCTTCTTATCTTGCAACCAGGTAAAACTGTTTGATAAAGCTTCGATGACTGCACGTGCGCCAAGGTAACTACCGCCAATACCGGCCACTACTACAACTTCGCAGTTTTCACGCAATACGTTTGCAGTAGCTTTCAGGTCAGCTAGGTGTTCTTTGGTGATAGAAGAAGGCAGATGCAACCAGCCTAAGAAATCGTTGCCTTGACCAGTGCCATTTTCTAATGCTTCCTGTGCAGCCTTTACTTGGGCTTCATAAGCAAATACATTTTCTTTGGAGATGAATCCAAAAGTCTTTTCAATGTTTAAACTAATCATAATGTTTTATGTTTAAATTGAGTGTTTATCTGAAAGAGTCTGTCAGCAGCTTGATCTCGATGGTCGGTGAGATGCGTTCGTATAAAATATTATAGACGGCATCTACAATCGGCATATTGACGTGATGGTGCTTGTTGATTTCCTTGATACACTTGGTACCATAGTAGCCTTCGGCAATCATCTCCATCTCAATCTGCGCGCTCTTTACGGAATAACCTTTGCCAATCATTGTACCAAACGTACGGTTACGGCTAAAGTTTGAATATCCTGTTACCAACAAGTCTCCTAAATAAACAGAATCACTGACGTTTCGGTTCAATGGATGAACGGTTTGCAAGAAACGGTTCATCTCTTGTATGGCATTGGACATCAGTACGGCTTGAAAGTTGTCACCATACTTCAAACCACTGCAAATGCCGGCTGCGATGGCATACACATTCTTTAATACAGAACTATATTCAATGCCCACTACATCGTTGCTTACAGACGTTTTGATGAAGGAACTTGCTAAATGACGGGCAATGGTACATGCTTTGTCGGTGTCAGGACAAGCAATGGTTAAATAAGAAAGGCGTTCCAAGGCGACTTCTTCTGCATGACAGGGACCTGCCAATACAGCTATATTCTCGGCTGGTACGCCATATTCTTTGGTGAAATATTCAGAAACAATGATATTATCATCCGGTACAATACCTTTGATGGCCGTGATGATAAATTTGTCCTTGATCTTAGTTTTGAGCTTTTTTAAGTGAGCTTTTAAGTAAGGAGAGGGAGTCACGAAGATCAGTGTGTCTGATTCCTTCACTACATCGTTGATGTTGGAACTGAAGTTGATGCGCTTTGTGTCAAACTTGACTCCCGTCAAATAAGCGGGGTTGTGTCCCAGTCGCTTGAAATCAGTAATACGATCGTCACGTCGCATATACCAATTTAACGAATCTGCCTGTGCCAACGCCATTTTAGCAATGGCTGTTGCCCAACTTCCTCCGCCTATGATGGCTATCTTACCGGGTAGTTTCATATTGAAATTAATAATTAAAAATTAAAAATTAAAGGAGGGGAAAGGAGAACCCTTTTTCCCTCCTCTTATCTTTAATCTTGCTTATTTAATTTTTAATTCTTTAATTCTTAATTTTACCGACCCAGTCAGCTACTTCGTTAACGGTCGGGGCTGCCAGTTCCAATTTATATTTCTTGTTAATGCCACAGATATCCATATGTAGTTTCTGCGGGTTCACATCTTTCATATCGCTTATCAAATTGTAGCCAGCCTTTTGAATAACGGCTACCCAATCTTCAGGAATACCCAATTCCATAAATTTGGAAGGAGCATCTTTCGGATTTACTTTCTCAGGACGCATTTGCGGGAAGAACAGCACCTCTTGGATAAAGGCTTTACCTGTCATTAGCATAGTTAAGCGGTCTATACCAATCCCGATACCCGATGTAGGAGGCATACCATATTGCAACGCTTTCAAGAAATCCTTGTCGATGAACATTGCTTCGTCATCTCCCTTTTCGCTAAGCTGCAGTTGGTCTTTGAAACGCTCTTCTTGGTCTATGGGGTCATTCAATTCACTGTAGGCATTGGCTAACTCTTTGCCGTTCACCATTAACTCGAAGCGCTCGGTAAGTCCCGGCTTGCTGCGATGTGTTTTAGTCAGCGGGCTCATCTCTACAGGATAATCAGTGATGAAAGTGGGTTGTATAAAAGTACCTTCGCAAAACTCACCGAAGATTTCATCAATCAACTTACCCTTACCCATGGTATCGTCAATTTCCATCTTCAGCTCCTTACATACTTGGCGAATTTCATCCTCGTTCTTGCCTTCAAGATCGTGACCGGTCTTTTCTTTGATGGCATCCAGAATGGGCAAACGGCGATAAGGAGCCTTGAAGCTAATTGTCTTACCGTCAATTTCGGTTTCTGTACAACCGTTAACAGCCATACAGATACGTTCCAACAACTGTTCGGTGAAGCTCATCATCCAGTTGTAGTCCTTGTACTGTACATAGAGTTCTATGCAGGTAAACTCGGGATTATGATTTTTATCCATGCCCTCGTTGCGGAAGTTCTTTCCGATTTCGTACACACCTTCAAATCCACCTACAATGAGTCGCTTGAGGTAAAGCTCGGTGGCGATACGCAAGTAGAGATTCATGTCGAGTGAGTTGTGGTGAGTGGTGAAGGGGCGTGCGCTCGCTCCACCGGGAATGGATTGTAAAATTGGAGTTTCCACTTCAGTGTATCCGGCCTCATCCAATACGGTACGCATGGTTTTGATGATGGTAGCACGTTTCAAAAAAGTCTCTTTCACACCATCGTTGACAATCAAGTCGAGGTAACGCTGACGGTAACGAAGTTCCGGATCTTCAAAAGAATCGTAGACTACACCATCTTTCTGCTTAACGATAGGCAGTGGTTTGAGGCTCTTGGAAAGTACGGTCAGCTTCTTGGCATGGATACTGATTTCGCCCATTTGGGTGCGGAATACAAAACCTTCAATACCCACAAAGTCGCCCAAATCGAGCAAACGTTTGAACACGGTGTTGTACATTTCCTTGTCTTCTCCCTGGCAAATGTCATCGCGGGTGATATAAACTTGGATGCGTCCTTTGGAATCCTGTAATTCAATGAAGGATGCCTTACCCATGACACGGCGGCCCATGATGCGTCCGGCTACGGATACTTGACGAGGTTCAGCATCATCTTTGAATTCAGTTTTTATATCGGTAGAGAAAGCATTGGTTACATACTCTGCTGCGGGATAAGGCTCAATGCCCATCGCGCGAAGTTCATTCATACTGTTGCGACGAATGATTTCTTGTTCACTTAGTTCTAATACGTTCATTTCGCTATATTTCACTCAATTTGGGTACAAAAGTACGAAACATTTTTTAGATAGCGAACCTTTTTCTTTGAAATATGGTGAAATGGAGACAGACATTGCATCAGGTGGGAAAAGAATTCATCAAAGAGTTTCCTCCTGATTCTTGTCTATGTCCACCCATTCTGTATAGGCATCAATCAGAGTGCGTTCCGTCACTTGTCCACGTTGTCCACGAGCATATTCGGGGATGAATCGTATCTGCACACCGGTGATTTGTGTGGGATGCACTTCTTCGGGAGTTTCTACTCCGGTACCTTCTGAACGACAGGTATAGTAGAAGGTTCCAATGCCTTTGAGTTTGACAGATCGCCCCGAGCTCATCAGGCTGCCCAATACTTGGCCTAAATTGACCAATACTGCGTAGGTGTCTCCCGGACTAACGGTGGACATTTCCGATAACTTGCGAGCTACTTCATCAGTGGTATAGGGGCGTCCTATTGTAATAGCCCTTGGGTGCCATTTATTGTCACCTTTCTGCTTCACTTTTCTATAAAATGCCATGAGGTTTTCTGGTTATTATTCTGTTTAGATAATCTGCTGGGTGAGGTGGGAATCATACGGTATGAATGTGGGAATCATACGGTATAATTGGGTCTATCATAGGGTATGGTTTCTATCTCAAGAACAAAGGTAAGATAAATTACCCATACTCTGTGCCGGGCTGAACCCTTTTTTGTTCACGACTGTAATATTTAGCGATGGAACCTGTTTCTTTATGAAACTTGAGTACCTTTGTCCCTGCAATCAAGTAATAGGTATAGTATGGCAGGACAAAAGAATCCCACAGCGCTGGGTACGGAAAGTATAGGGAAACTACTGATGCAGTATGCCGTTCCGGCAATCATTGCCATGACGGCCGCTTCTTTATATAATATGGTGGATAGCATTTTCATCGGTCATGGAGTGGGCACAATGGCCATTTCAGGATTAGCATTGACTTTTCCGTTGATGAATCTTGCGGCAGCTTTCGGATCATTGGTAGGGGTGGGAGCTTCCACGCTGATTTCGGTCAAACTGGGGCAAAAGGATTATGATACGGCACAACGGGTGTTGGGCAATGTCTTTGTCTTAAATATCCTGTTGGGGGTCGTTTTTACAGTAGTCGTGATGATTTTTCTCGATCCTATTCTCTATTTTTTCGGAGGGAGCGAACAGACCATAGGTTATGCAAGAGATTATATGCAGATTATTCTGTTGGGAAATGTCATCACCCATCTTTATTTGGGACTGAATGCGGTGTTGCGTTCTTCCGGACACCCACAGAAAGCGATGTATGCCACCATCGCCACGGTGGTTATAAACACCATCCTTGATCCTGTGTTTATTTATGGTTTCGGTTGGGGTATTCGCGGAGCGGCTATTGCTACGATTGTGGCGCAACTTCTATCGTTGATATGGCTGTTTAAGTTGTTCACTAACCGAGAAGAACTGCTTCATTTCCACCGGGGAATCTTCAAACTGAGGCGTAAAATAGTATTTGATTCACTGGCTATCGGCCTGTCTCCTTTTTTAATGAATCTGGCCGCCTGCTTCATTGTTATCCTTATCAACCAAGGGTTGAAAAAACATGGGGGTGATTTAGCTATCGGTGCTTTCGGTATCGTGAATCGTCTGGTATTTATTATTGTGATGATTGTGATGGGGCTGAATCAAGGCATGCAGCCCATTGCCGGATATAACTTCGGGGCGCAGCAATATGGGCGTGTCAATAAGGTGTTGAAACTGACTATTCTGTATGCGACGATAGTGACAACTTTCGGATTTCTGGTGGGAGTGCTGGTGCCGGATTTGGTGGTGAGCGTCTTTACCTCAGATGCAGAGCTGGTCGAACTTTCGGCAAAAGGTTTGCGCATTGTAGTGATGTTCTTCCCGATTATTGGTTTCCAGATGGTGACTTCCAACTTCTTTCAGAGTATAGGAATGGCAGGTAAGGCAATTTTCCTTTCTCTTACCCGCCAAATGTTGATTTTACTTCCATGCTTGCTCATTTTGCCTCATTTTTTTGGCGTGGCAGGGGTGTGGTATAGTATGCCGATATCCGACATACTTGCCAGTCTGATAGCGCTAGTAATGCTGGTAATGCAGTTTCGCAAGTTCAAAGCTGCGGCCCATTAAATAAAAAAAAGCCTTCTTTTTTAGTAGTTATTCCATAAGAATATTTATATTTGCTATCTACAAACAGATAGAAATAGGAGCGTATGGATCATAAATTTGTTGTAAATATAGGACGCCAGCTAGGAAGTGGCGGCCGGGAGATTGGTGAGAAATTAGCTGCTCGTTTAAGGATTGATTTTTATGATAAAGAATTAATCCAATTGGCTTCGGAAGAGAGCGGGCTTTGCCGTGAATTCTTTGAAAAGGCCGATGAGAAAGCTTCTCAAGGAATTATTGGAGGCTTGTTTGGTATGCGCTTTCCTTTTATCAGTGACGGAGCGATACCGGCAACGAACTGTTTGAGTAACGATGCTTTGTTTAAGGTGCAAAGTGACGTGATACGCAAGTTGGCAGAAATGAAGTCATGCTTATTTGTAGGTCGTTGTGCCGATTATATCTTGCGTGAAAACCCTCGTTGCGTCAATATTTTCATTACCTGTCCCAAAGAGGAACGTATAAAGCGTCTCTGCCAGATGCATCCTATCTCTGAACAGACTGCGGAGGAGATGATGCATAAGTCGGATAAAAGTCGCTCTGAATACTATAACTATTATAGTTACAAGGCTTGGGGAGCTGCCGCGACCTATCATCTGTGTATTGATTCCTCTGTTCTGGATATTGATGGTACGGTTAGTTTCGTAGCTGAATTTGTGAGAAAGAAACTGAATTTGTAGTTTTGAGAAACAACAATGCATAATGAAAGGCTGCACAATATTGGAATTGACATCCAACTGTGCAGCCTTTCACTATTCATAATTCACTTATTTATTTCTACATCAGAGTGAGCAGTATCATCTGTCCGACTAGGATGCGCAGGAACATGGTCAACGGATACACTGTGGAGTAACCTACTGCCGGAGCATCATTGCCTGATGTTTGGTTAGCATATGCTAATGCAGGAGGGTCCGTGTTACTACCTGCAATCAAACCCATCAGGGTGAAGTAGTTTACTTTAAAATAGAAGCGGGCTATCATGCCGATAATCAACAATGGAATAACGGTTATCAGAAGACCATACCCTACGTACAGCAATCCATCTCCTTCCACTACTGTTTGCACAAAATGTTCGCCAGCTTCGATACCCACACTAGCCAGGAAAAGTACGATACCTATTTCACGTAGCATTAAGTTAGCACTCATGGTGGTATAGGTTACAAGGTGCATCTTGTGACCGAAACGTCCAATAAGAATCGCTACCACCAGCGGACCACCTGCCAGACCCAATTTTACGGGAGTTGGCATGCCCGGGAACGCGATAGGAAGGCTTCCCAATAAAATACCTAAAAAGATACCTACGAATATAGTGACAATATTCGGAGTGTCGAGACGCTTCAATTGGTTACCCAATACACCTGCTACACGCTCTACCGCATCTTGCTCACCTACCACCATCACTCGGTCACCTACCTGAAGTACTAGGTTAGGATCAGCAAATAAGTCCATACCCGAGCGGTTGACACGCGTCACGTTAACGCCATACATGCTGCGAAAGTGTAGGCTTCCCAACTTCTTGCCGTTAATCTCTGATTTAGTTACTAAGATACGACGAGAAATCATGGGCGTATCTTGTTGTTCCCAGTCGACGTGCGTTGCTTTACCGATAAAGGCAGTCACCGCTTCAGCATCTTCTTCGGCGCATACAATGAAGAGCTGATCACCTACATGGAAGATTGTTTCGTGGTTAGGAATGTTTACACGTCCTTCATGACGAATGCGTGAGCAGACAAAGGAGCGGCCCATCACTTCTTTTACTTGAAGAAAATTCTTTCCAGCGAGGGCTTCGTTGCGTACTTCAAGATGAAGCACGTGTGGATGATTCTTTGCGTCTACCTCTTGTGTATTGAGTTCTTCTTGCTCTTTCTTGAGGTTTACTCGGCAGATGTAGCGTAGGGCAATAATAGAACCAATGATTCCTACTACTCCGAGTGGATAAGCACAAGCATATCCCAATGCGATAGGACTTCCTGTATACTGTACTTGATTCAATGCCTCTTGTGCAGCACCTAACCCAGGAGTATTGGTTACGGCACCGTAAAGGATACCTACAACCATCGGAAGTTCGATCGTTCCATCAATGTAATAAATGCTTAGTGCAACCACGATGTTTAGAACTACGATACCTACAGCAAGCATATTCAACCTCATACCGCCTTTCTTGAAGGAGGAGAAAAATGAAGGACCTACTTGCAGACCGATACAGAATACAAATAAAATTAAACCAAACTCGCGAATGAAGTGCAAAATGTGCGTTTCTCCCGTGAAACCAAAATGCCCCATCAAAATACCGGCAAAGAGAACAAATGTTACTCCCAGCGATACCCCAAAAATCTTAATCTTACCCAACAATACACCCACCGAAATGACGAATGCATATAAGCAGACGATGTGAGCGACAGATGAAGGGTCCCATAGCAAACTTTCTAGCCAATCCATAATACCTTAAATATATGTCGTTTTTAAATTTCATGCAAAAGTACTTAATAAAGAGGAGGTGGCAAAGGCTTTGTAGTTCTTTTTTGTAATACTGACTTTGCAAAAGCAAGATAACTGCTAGAGGTCTGTTCTTAATAAAGATGGCACTATGTCATCAAGACATGCAATTTTCCCTAAAAACCCTTTTTGTTTTAAGTATTTCTGTATATTTGTAAGTCTCTTGATGACACTATAAATCTTATTCATTTATTTTAAATAAATAAACTATGGCAGACAGTAAAGAAAGACTCTTCTCAGACTTTTCCCCTGTTTCCACTGAAAAGTGGATGGAGAAAGTAACCGCTGACCTGAAAGGTGCGGACTTTGAGAAGAAACTCGTTTGGAAAACAGACGAAGGATTTAAAGTAAAACCTTTCTACCGTATGGAGGATCTAGAAGGATTAAAGACTATCGATGCACTTCCTGGTGAGTTCCCTTATCTCAGGGGTACTAAGAAAGACAACAATGAGTGGCTGGTTCGTCAGAACATAAAAGTTGAATGCCCTAAAGAAGCTAATGCCAAGGCACTGGATATTTTGAACAAAGGGGTTGATTCACTTTCTTTCAACCTAAAAGCAGACGACTTGAGTGCAGAGTTTATGGAAACGTTGTTGAAAGACATCTGTGCTGAGTGCGTTGAGCTCAATTTCTCTACTTGTCAAGGACATGTAGTGGAGCTTGCTGAACTTCTTGTTGCTTACTTCCAGAAGAAAGATTATGATTTGACAAAGCTGCAAGGCTCTATCAATTATGACTACTTCAACAAGATGTTGACCAAAGGCAAGGAGAAAGGTGATATGGTAGCAACTGCCAAAGCCTTGATTGAAGCTACTGCTGATCTTCCAAAATATCGCGTGCTGAATGTCAATGCTCTGGCATTGAACAATGCCGGTGCTTATATTTTCCAAGAATTGGGTTATGCCTTGGCTTGGGGTAATGAGTATATGAACCAGTTGACCGATGCCGGTTTGCCCGCTGCCATAGTAGCTAAGAAGATTAAATTTAATTTTGGTATCAGTTCTAACTATTTCCTTGAAATTGCAAAGTTCCGTGCTGCTCGCATGTTGTGGGCAAATATCGTGGCTTCATATGCTCCTGAGTGTTTGCGTGATTGCAAAAACAAAGGTGAGAAGAATGAATGCCGTTGTGCTGCTAAAATGAAGGTTCATGCTGAAACTTCAACATTCAATTTGACTTTCTTTGATGCGCACGTAAACTTGCTGCGTACACAGACTGAGGCTATGAGTGCGGCTCTTGCAGGGGTTGACTCTATGACGGTTGTTCCGTTTGACAAGACGTATGCTGCTCCCGATGAATTCTCTGAACGTTTGGCTCGTAACCAGCAATTATTATTGAAAGAAGAATCTCATTTTGAAAAGGTTATTGATCCGGCTGCAGGTTCATATTATATTGAAAGCCTGACTGTAGCCATTGCAAAACAAGCTTGGGAATTGTTCCTTGGTATTGAAGAAGAGGGTGGATTCTATGTTTCTGTGAAGTCTGGTAAAGTACAGACTGCTGTAAATGAAAGTAATAAGAATCGCCATGCTGCTGTTGCCAAACGCAAAGAAGTATTGTTAGGTACTAACCAATTCCCTAACTTTAACGAACAAACAGGTGATAAGAAGCTGATAGAAGAAACTTGTTGTTGTGGTGACCACAGCCAATGTGAAAAAGGGATTCTGACCTTGAATTTTGACCGTGCTTCCAGCGAATTTGAAACCTTACGTCTGGCCACTGAAGCATTTGGTAAACGTCCAAAGGCATTTATGCTGACTATTGGTAATTTGGCGATGCGTCAGGCGCGTGCGCAGTATTCTTGTAACTTCCTTGCTTGTGCCGGATATGAAGTGGTGGATAATCTCGGCTTCTCTACTGTAGAAGAGGGAGTTGAAGCTGCTATGGCTGCTAAGGCTGATATGGTGGTATTGTGCTCAAGTGATGATGAGTATGCAGAATATGCCGTTCCTGCCTTCAAAGCATTGAATGGTCGTGCCATGTTTATTGTAGCCGGTGCTCCTGCTTGTATGGACGAGTTGAAGGCTGCCGGTATCGAAAACTTTATCCATGTAAGGGTAAACGTATTGGAGACATTAAAAGAGTTTAACGCCAAACTTTTGAAGAAATAACTTCAATTGTGAATCGTAAATCGTCAAATCGTAAATAACATGATGAGAAAAGATTTTAAAAACCTAGATATATATGCTGCATTCCAGCCCGTTAATGGTGCTGAGTGGCAAAAGGCTAATGACATTCATGCTGACTGGAAAACGCCGGAACACATTGAAGTGAAGCCTGTTTATACAAAAGAAGATCTTGAGGGTATGGAACATCTCGGCTATGCAGCCGGTCTTCCCCCTTATTTGCGCGGTCCGTATTCAGTAATGTATACGTTGCGTCCTTGGACAATCCGCCAATATGCTGGTTTCTCCACTGCTGAAGAATCCAATGCATTCTATCGTCGTAACTTAGCTTCCGGACAGAAAGGTTTGTCCGTAGCCTTCGACTTAGCTACTCACCGTGGTTACGACCCTGATCACGAACGTGTGGTTGGTGATGTTGGTAAAGCGGGTGTGTCTATCTGTTCATTGGAGAACATGAAGGTTCTCTTCGATGGTATTCCTTTGAATAAGATGTCTGTATCTATGACCATGAACGGTGCTGTTCTTCCTATTATGGCGTTCTATATCAATGCTGGTTTGGAACAAGGAGCAAAGCTGGAAGAAATGGCAGGAACTATCCAGAATGACATTCTGAAGGAGTTTATGGTGCGTAATACGTATATTTATCCGCCTGCATTCTCTATGAAGATTATCTCTGACATCTTTGAGTATACTTCTCAAAAGATGCCGAAGTTTAATTCGATTTCTATTTCTGGTTATCACATGCAGGAAGCAGGTGCTACAGCAGACATTGAGTTAGCTTATACTCTTGCAGATGGTTTAGAGTATCTTCGTGCCGGTGTGGCTGCAGGTATTGATATTGATGCATTTGCACCACGTCTGTCTTTCTTCTGGGCTATCGGAACCAATCACTTCATGGAAATAGCTAAGATGCGTGCAGCTCGTATGTTGTGGGCAAAGATTGTGAAGGAATTCAATCCGAAGAATCCTAAATCACTTGCATTACGTACTCACTCTCAAACTTCCGGCTGGTCGCTGACAGAGCAAGATCCATTTAATAATGTAGGTCGTACTTGCATCGAAGCAATGGCAGCTGCTTTAGGACATACGCAGTCATTGCACACCAATGCATTGGATGAGGCCATCGCCTTACCGACAGATTTTTCTGCACGTATTGCACGTAACACTCAAATTTATATTCAAGAAGAGACTTACATTTGCAAGAACGTTGACCCATGGGGTGGCTCTTACTATGTAGAATCTCTAACGAACGAACTGGCTCATAAAGCTTGGGAGTTGATTGAAGAAGTTCAGAAACTGGGTGGTATGGCTAAAGCCATTGAAACCGGTATTCCCAAAATGCGTATTGAGGAAGCGGCCGCTCGTACACAGGCCCGTATTGACTCTGGTTCTCAAACGATTGTCGGTGTGAACAAGTATCGCTTGGCAAAAGAAGCTCCGATTGACATTCTTGAAATTGATAATACGGCTGTTCGCCAGGAACAGATTGCCAACTTGAAGACTTTGAAAGAAGGACGCGACGAGGCAGCCGTACAGAAGGCATTAGAGGCTATTACCAAGTGCGTGGAAACGAAGGAAGGGAACTTGTTAGAATTGGCTGTAGAAGCAGCTCGTGTTCGCGCTACTTTGGGTGAAATTTCTTATGCTTGCGAGAGAATTGTGGGACGTTATAAAGCAGTAATCAGAACTATATCAGGCGTGTATTCATCAGAAAGTAAAAATGACGGCGACTTCCACCGTGCCTGTGAACTGGCAGAGAAGTTTGCAAAGAAAGAGGGGCGTCAGCCTCGTATCATGGTTGCCAAAATGGGGCAGGACGGTCACGATCGTGGCGCTAAAGTGGTAGCTACCGGATACGCTGACTGTGGCTTCGATGTGGATATGGGACCGTTGTTCCAGACTCCTGCTGAGGCTGCTCGCGAAGCTGTAGAGAATGATGTTCATGTAGTGGGTGTTTCTTCACTGGCTGCTGGACATAAAACTTTGATTCCTCAGATTCTTGAAGAACTCAAGAAGTTGGGACGCGAAGATATCATTGTGATTGCTGGTGGTGTAATTCCGGCACAAGATTATGATTTCCTTTATAAAGCTGGCGTAGCTGCCATCTTTGGTCCAGGTAGTCCGGTAGCCAAGGCTGCTTGCCAGATATTGGAAATACTGTTGGATGAGGAATAAATTGAAGAAGTAATAAGGCACTGAGGTGTTAAAGTAATAGGCGGACTGCGGGTATTTCTTTACTTACAGTCCGCTTTTTGCTTTGATAGCCGTTGTTAAGTACAGTCATTATAATGAGGTCATCTTTAAACAGACTCTAAATTATTTCTTTTTATAGGTTGAGGATAGTATCAATGTTTTTTTTATCATTCCTCTCTTTTTCGTACCTTTGCTTCGTTAAAAAAAGAATGAATGATAGTTTGTATTGCCGAAAAGCCCTCTGTGGCACGTGACATAGCTGATGTATTAGGAGCGAGAGATAAAAGAGACGGATACATCGAAGGAAACGGATACCAGGTGACTTGGACATTCGGTCATCTTTGTACGCTGAAGGAACCTCATGAATACACCCCTAGCTGGAAGTCATGGAGTTTGAGAAGTTTACCTATGATACCGCCACGCTTTGGCATCAAATTAATCAGTAACCCTACTTATGAACGTCAGTTTCGCACGATTGAGAAACTCATGCAGCATGCCGACATGATTATAAATTGCGGAGATGCTGGGCAGGAGGGAGAATTGATACAGCGTTGGGTGATGCAGAAAGCAGGGGCACATTGTCCGGTGAAACGTTTGTGGATTTCTTCGTTGACGGAAGAGGCTATCCGCGAAGGATTTGCCAAACTAAAAGATGCTGACGATTTTCAACCTTTGTATGAAGCCGGATTGTCTCGTGCCATTGGTGACTGGTTGCTCGGAATGAACGCCACTCGTCTTTATACCATGAAGTACGGGCAAAACAAACAAGTACTTTCGATTGGTCGAGTACAGACGCCGACGTTGGCACTCATTGTAAATCGTCAGTTGGAAATACAGAACTTTGTTCCCAAGCAATATTGGGAACTGAAGACGGTATACAGAAATACCACTTTTGCTGCTATAATTAGGAAGAATGAAGAAGATCTTATTTTGGAAGCAGAGAAGAATAAAGAAGCGATCGCTGCCGGAAAGAAGCCCAAAAAGGAAGAAGAGAACCGAGGAATAGACCCTATTACTAGTCAGGAACAAGGTATGGCTTTGTTAGAACAAATCAAAAATTCTCCTTTTACAATTACGAATGTCACCAAGAAGGAAGGGAAGGAAGCTCCGCTTCGTTTATTCGACTTGACTTCCTTACAGGTGGAATGTAATAAAAAGTTTGCTTATTCTGCCGATGAAACGCTGAAAATTATCCAGTCGTTATATGAAAAGAAAGTCGCCACTTATCCACGTGTAGATACAACTTTCCTGAGTGATGATATTTATCCGAAGTGTCCCGGAATTTTAAAAGGTTTGCGGGATTACGAGGCTTTTACGACTCCATTAGCTGATACGACTTTATTGAAATCTAAAAAAGTATTTGATGACTCGAAAGTAACCGATCACCATGCCATTATTCCTACCGGCCAGCATCCGCAAAGTCTGACGGATATGGAACGTCGGGTGTTTGACTTGATAGCCCGTCGGTTTATAGCTGTATTTTATCCCGATTGTAAGTTTGCCACAACAACTGTAGTAGGTGAGGTTGAACAGATTGAATTCAAGACTTCAGGCAAACAAATACTGGATCCAGGTTGGCGAGTTATTTTTGGTACTCCTACTGCTAGTACCGCTCAAGAGGAGAACGAAGACAAAGAAGGCGAGGATGAAAGTGTACTTCCGACGTTTGTGAAAAAGGAGAGTGGCCCTCATGCTCCGGATTTATATGAAAAGTGGACGCAACCTCCCCGTCCTTATACGGAGGCAACTTTGCTACGTGCAATGGAGACAGCGGGTAAACTGGTGGACAATGACGAACTTCGGGATGCTTTGAAAGAAAATGGTATTGGACGTCCTTCTACTCGTGCTGCCATCATTGAAACGCTTTTCAAACGGAACTATATCCGTAAGGAAAAGAAGAACCTGATTGCCACCCCTACTGGAGTGGAGCTAATTCAGATTATTCATGAGGAGCTATTAAAATCTGCGGAACTGACTGGACAGTGGGAGAATAAATTGCGTAAAATAGAGAAAAAAACCTTTACTGCAGCACAATTTCTGGAAGAGTTGAAGCAGATGGTCACTGAAGTTGTGAGGAGTGTATCTATGGATAATAGCAATCGACATATTACCATACAGGAAGCTGTACAGGAAAAAACCGGCAAAGCAACTTCAGCTTCGTCAAAAGAAGCAGCAGGTGATAAACCGAAAAAAGAGCCTAAGAAAAGAGCTCCGAGAAAATCTGTGGTAGAGAAGAGTGTTGCAACACCAGCACCTGCAACAACGAATATCACTTCTGCATCGACACCTCAAGCCGATACTTTGGTTGGTCAACCTTGTCCTCTCTGTGGAAAAGGAACGATTATTAAAGGTAAAACAGCTTACGGTTGTTCCGAATGGAAGAGTGGTTGTACGTTCCGCAAACTATTTGAGTAATTTTGATAAAGGTTTGTGCTTGCAAATGTAATGAGAAGTTGCGAGTCATACAATCTTCTTCGAATGATTGAGGGATGAAATGGTAATATCTGGACATTTATTATAACTGAAAACGGCTCACGGATGGTTTCCAAGCAATGCAAGGAATTTATTTTCCGTGAGCCGTTTATTGGATCCAAATAAAGAGTATTCTTTAAGTACTCATAAGTTAATCTTTAAAGATTGCTGTCAAGTTATTATGAATAAAGCTACTAACAAAGACTTCCCCAGAGAGAACTAAAACAGTTTCTAATAGTTCAGATAGAACTCTGTTACGGCTTCAATTCCTTTTCGGAAAATATCCAAAGGAATGTTTTCGTTAGGTGAATGGATGGCATTCGATTCAAGGCCGAATCCCATTAATACCGTCTTAACTCCTAACACTTGTTCGAAAGTAGAAATGATAGGAATACTTCCACCACGGCGTACGGCCAACGGTTTCTTACCGAATGCTTTTTCAAAACCTTTCTCGGCAGCCTGATAGGCAGGCAACGTAATGGGACATACATATCCTTGTCCTCCGTGCATTGGAGTGACTTTTACTCGTACCGTATCAGGTGCAATACTTACAATGTAATCGGCAAACAGTTGTGAAATCTTGTGATGATCTTGATGAGGGACTAAACGACAAGATACTTTTGCATATGCTTTGGAGGGTAACACGGTTTTGGAACCCTCTCCTGTATAGCCACCCCAGATGCCGCATACATCAAATGACGGACGGCAACTGTTACGTTCCAATGTGCTGTATCCCTTTTCACCGAAGAGCGCTTTCACATCAATGGCTTTTTTGTATTTCTCCTCATCGAATGGGATGTGGGCTATCATGTCACGTTCTGCTTGCGGAACCTCTTCTACATCGTCATAAAATCCAGGTATGGTTATGCGTCCGTCCGAGTCCGTTACTTTGCTAAGTATCTGACAGAGCACGTTAATAGGGTTAGCAACGGCGCCACCAAAATGTCCGGAATGTAAGTCGCGGTTTGGTCCTGTTACTTCTATTTCCCAATATGCCAATCCGCGAAGTCCGGTTGTCAGTGAAGGCAGGTCCGCACTCAGCATGCTTGTATCGGATACCAAGATAATGTCTGCTTTTAATAGTTCTTTGTGTTGTTCACAAAAGCCTTTTAAACTTGGCGACCCAATTTCTTCTTCACCTTCAAAAATGAATTTTACATTGGTTTTGAGTAAATCGTTCTTTACTAAATATTCAAATGCCTTTACTTGTATGAAAGACTGTCCCTTGTCATCGTCGGCACCCCGTGCCCAGATATGCTCGTCCCGTACTTCAGGTTCAAAAGGGTGACTCTCCCAAAGCTCTAGTGGTTCGGCTGGCATTACGTCGTAATGTGCGTATACCAATACGGTTTTGGCTTCGGGGTTTACAATCTTTTGAGCAAAAACGATCGGGTTTCCGGCAGAAGGCATCACCAAAGCCTCATCTACACCCGCTTTCAGAAGTAATTCTGTCCAACGTTCTGCGCAAGCCAACATGTCACCATGATGTTCCGGTTTTGCACTGATGCTGGGGATGCGAATGAGGCTGAATAATTCTTCCAGTATATGAGATTCGTTTTCTGCAATATATTTTTTTATTCCCATAAATATTGTATTTATAATTGTGTGGTACGATCTACCAAATAGTAATCTAACAGTGTCATAGCAGTCATTGCCTCAACAATAGGTACGGCACGTGGTAGCACACAAGGATCGTGACGACCACGGGCTTTTAGAGTAGTGTCTATACCGTCGATGTTTACTGTATGTTGTTCCATCAGAACGGTAGCTACAGGTTTGAATGCTACACGGAAGAAAATATCCTGTCCGTTGCTGATGCCGCCTTGAATGCCTCCGGAATGATTAGTGCGTGTTTCAATACGACCTTTGTTGTTGTAAAACACGTCATTCTGTTCCGATCCTTTTTGTTTTAACCCCTTGAACCCATCTCCGTATTCGAACGCTTTAGCTGCATTGATACTAAGCATGGCTGCGCCGAGTGCTGAATGCAATTTACCGTAAATAGGTTGACCCAATCCTATGGGACATCCTTTTACCACACAAGTTACCACTCCTCCTATGGTATCTCCTTCTCCTTTGATTTTGAAGATGAGATCTTCCATTTCTTTGGCTTTTTCAAGATCGGGACAACGAACCGGATTCGTCTCGATGAGGTCAAGATCATAAGCGGTGTAGTTTTCTTCCAGACGTATAGGTCCTACTTGTGAGGTATATGCTGTAATATGGATTCCTAACTGATTCAATGCCAATTTTGCCAATGAACCGGCTACAACGCGTGCGATTGTTTCACGTGCAGAGGAACGTCCTCCCCCTCGGTAGTCGCGGACACCATATTTTACATTATAGGTGTAGTCGGCGTGCGAAGGACGATAAACTTCCTTTAGATTGTTGTAATCGTTGGAATGTTGATTCTCGTTCCATACGATAAAACCGATTGGACAGCCTGTGGATTTGCCTTCGAAAATACCAGAAAGGAATTCCACTTTATCACCCTCTTTTCGTGAGGTAGTAATTCGCGATTGCCCGGGACGACGACGGTCTAACTCTTTTTGTACAAAATCTAGATCGATGGTTATTCCAGAAGGAAATCCATCAATTACTCCCCCGATACCCTTACCGTGTGATTCCCCAAAACTAGTAAGGCGAAGAATGTTTCCGAATGAATTGAACATAACAAATGCTTTAAAGGTTTATATATGAATCGAATGCACATCTATTAATTGATAATAGAAACTTTTTGCACTATAAAGATAACAAATTCTTTTTAAAAACGTTTTATCCTATAAAATAAATGTGCTTTTGTCGATTCTTTCTTGTCCATTCTGAAAGCCTTTATCAAAGTTTTGGCATCTTTATTGAAATAAATGGGATTTATAATAGTATGGATGGCTAATTTGTATGAGATCGGTGTTTTGAACGTTTGTGTGGAGAAATAGGACATTTTATATGATAAACGTTGGTTATCTTGTTATGACTTGATATGAAAAAAAGAACATCCTTTTTTTATAAAAGACCTTGCACAGCAATCTTAAAAAGTATTACTTTGCATCCTTGATATAAAATGGAAAATTGATAGCTCTTTTAAAAAAGAACTTTTTATTAACTAAACAAGTACTCATAAAAGTATGAAAAAGAATTTATTTTATTTATTCGCATTGATCTGTTCAATGAGCTTGTTCACTGCTTGTAGTGATGACGACGATGATAAGAATATCAAAGATTTGAACGCTTCTTATGCATCATCAGAATTGGAACTTACTTATAGTGGTGAGGTGGTCTTGGGGAAGAAAGTCACTTTTAATACAACAAACGGAAAAAATGCTGACATCACATTGGAAGGAGCGGATATCTCTTTGACTAGAAATGATATGCCATCTGGATTGGTTAATCCGGGTGTGATACCGGGAGAATCTACTGTTACATTTTCGGCTATTTTGAAATTAGTAGAAAATGGATACACTTTTGAAGGCGAACATGTTACAGACAAATACACCATGAAATATAAGGGTGCGGTAGAAAAAGGAAAGTTGAGTCTTGGATTGAACGTGAAGTTGCTTGGCGCTAATGCGTTGGCAGGGAACACGTGGAATCTTATGCCTTATGATCCTTATGATCCTTTTGGAGCGGAAAATCCTCTTCGTGCTGTTTGGGAATCAGAAAAGCCGTTTTCAGTAGTGTTATTTCCATCCCCTGGTGCTGAACCTATTGAGTTTCAACCTGGTGTATTCATTTCTTTGATTTCTGCTGTTGGTTTGATACCGGTAGGAAATGAAACGGCGAACTTAAATGAGGTATTGTCTTATTTATTGAAGAATATCTCTTTTATGGAAGATGGTAACATTGTGGCTTCTTATTCTGACGCTGCTAATATGGCTTCACCGAAATTTCAGAATTCTCCGTTGAATATGGTACAGTATGCATTGAAGAACCAAAAGCTGTATTTATATTTAAATGTAGATGCTATTATAGGCACTATACAAAAAACGGCTACCAAGGCACTTGATGTAGAGACTATTCTTCCGATCGTGTTGCCTAAATTGCTGGAACTAGTTCCGATGCTTTCTAACGGCATTCCCTTGGGATATGCAATTGAAGAAGATATTCTGAGAGTTTATATCGACAATGAATTAGGATTGAAAATTGTAGATATTCTGTTGCCTTTGCTTAAGAATGAAGAAATTGTAGCTGCTATTAAAGAAGCCGCTACAAGTAATCCTGAGTTTGCTGCTTTTTCAGGAATTGTGGAAGCTATATTGGAACAAGCTCCAGAAGTGCTTGGTAAAACAACCAAAATGGAACTTGGATTGAACTTTGTAAAATTTGTAAAATAAGAGATTATTCTACATATATATCAGTACTCTTTGAAGAGGCTGAACTCTGTGCAAATTAGAGTTTGGTCTCTTCTTTTTTTATGTGTTTGACTTTTCACTTGGCTAAATCGTTCTTTTAGTTTATGTGATCTTTTCTTGTTTTCTCTGCATCGCAAAGTTGCCTGCTATGCAAGAAAGATTTAGAATATACCTTTGTTCTTAGGAATGAAGCTTTGATTTGTAGAAGCAAAACCTTTGATTGTAAGAATAAAGTCTTTATTTTAAAAAAAAGAGACGGTAGATAAATAAGGATAGTCAGGAACAGAATTTTCGCAAGATATTTACACAAAATGACGGATAACGTCTTTTATCGGATAGCAATAATACTATTTATCTCTTGGAAGCTGTTTTTTTATTTGTTACTGTTAAAGTAGCGTATTGTAATCTATCATTTGCTATTTAAGCCTGAAACAAAAGGCTTATTTTAGTTTTTTTCCTACATTTGCACATTAGATAATCAAATTGTAAAAACGAAATGACAGATACAGAACGACAGCAGATCATCTCACTAGTTAAGAGTGAGGTAATTCCTGCTATTGGTTGTACGGAACCTATTGCCGTAGCATTGTGTGTAGCAAAAGCTGCGGAAATATTGGATAAGACCCCCGAGAAGATAACAGTTCTTTTGAGTGCCAATATACTGAAAAATGCAATGGGAGTTGGAATTCCTGGCACAGGTATGATTGGACTCCCTATTGCCGTGGCATTAGGAGCGTTAATAGGTAAGTCTGAGTATCAGTTAGAGGTCTTGAAAGATAGCACACCGGAAGCAGTCGAAGAAGGGAAGCGTTTTATAGAAAAAAAACGTATTCATATATCTTTGAAAGAAAATATAGCAGAAAAACTCTATATTGAAGTTTGTTGTGAGGCAGGTGAAAACCAAGCAACTGCTATTATTTCCGGAGGGCATACGTGTTTTGTTTATGCAGCGCGCAATCAGGAAGTACTATTCAACAAGCAGGTGGCATCTTGTGATGAAGCAAAGGAGCATACATTGGAATTATCTTTGCGTAAAGTATTTGACTTCGCTTTGTCTACTCCTTTGGATGATATTCGTTTTATTCTGGAAACAGCCCGTTTGAATAAAGCAGCTGCAGAACGTTCTTTTGAAGGTAATTATGGACACGGTTTAGGCAAAATATTGCGTGGATCCCACGAACATAAGATCATGGGTGATAGCACTTTTTCACATATTCTCTCTTATACTTCCGGTGCTTGCGATGCTCGTATGGCTGGTGCTATGATTCCGGTAATGAGTAATTCCGGCAGTGGTAATCAGGGCATTTCAGCTACTTTACCTGTATTAGTTTATGCAGAGGAGAATGGTAATTCGGAAGAAGAGCTGGTTCGAGCTTTAATGTTAAGCCACCTGACTGTGATCTATATCAAGCAAAGTTTAGGACGCCTTTCTGCTTTATGCGGTTGTGTCGTTGCTGCTACTGGCTCCAGTTGTGGCATCACTTGGTTGATGGGAGGTACTTATGAACAAGTAGCTTATGCTGTTCAGAATATGATTGCGAATCTTACAGGTATGATTTGTGACGGTGCTAAGCCAAGTTGTGCATTAAAAGTAACTACCGGTGTTTCTACCGCCGTCCTTTCCGCTATTATGGCGATGGAAAATCGTTATGTCACTTCGGTAGAAGGCATTATCGACGAAGATGTTGACCAAAGTATCCGTAACTTGACAAAGATAGGTTCTAAAGGAATGAATGAGACGGATAAATTGGTACTTGAAATTATGACGAGTAAAAGTTGAAAAAAAATGGAAAGTTGAAATTTTCTAGGTAGTATCTTACATGATTATTTTCAACTTTCCATTTTTAACTCTCTGTGTATTAGTGACAACTGCCGCAACCACATTCGTGGCCATCACCGCAGTTACCATCACCGCAATTTCCGTCGCCACAATCGCCTCCACAGTTATCGCAGCCGCAACCACCGCCACCACCACTCATCATGCTAGCAACTTCTGCAAGCTCTTCGTTAGTAGCTGGACGTGACATTACTATTTCACCTACGAAGTTCAGATCGCAGCCTGCCAATGGATGATTCATATCCATTACAACCACATCTTCTTTTACTTCCACCACGCTTCCATTGACACGTTGTCCTTCAGCAGTCATCAAAGGGATAATTGCACCTTCCACCACGCGTTCGTCGTCAAATTTGCCTTCGATGATGAAAACCTCTTTAGGAAGGTCAATAACATGGTCGTCATCATACTCACCGTATGCTTCAGAAGTAGGGACAGTAAAGTCGAATTTCTCCCCGATATTTAAATCTTTAATCTGTGCTTCGAAGGTTTCTAAAGTCATCCCCAAACCGGAAATAAACTGAAAGGGGTGTTCTGCATTAGCTTCTTCTATGAAATCTTTTTCTCCGTTTTCTATTGTGTACAGCTTGTATGCTACGGTAATGTACTTGTTTTCTACTGTTTCCATTGATCTCTATTAATTTTGTTTTGGGGACAAAGATACAAATAATTTTGGGGTAACTGTTGCAGAGCTCTTGAACTTTACTATCTTTCAATGTTTTTAAAATTGGATGTTATAGGCTTGGGTGGCTCCGGCATAAATGTTGCGGTCCTTAAAGCTACATAAGATGGGTTGGATTTTGGGAGATTTAGCAGGCAGTGTGAGGCTGACCTGTATGTCAGTTTCCGCCTGTTCTGGATCTGCAATGTGCATACCTATTCATAATCTATTGTCATTCTTCTATGGTTCTCTATCCATGAAAACGTTCGCTCAACCATCCATCTTAGTGGTAGAACTTGAAACTTTTTTGATGATTCCTTTGGACGAAGTACGACAGAGAGTTCCCAGCCAAGCTCTTTCACTTTATCAGCCAATTTCCCTCTATATCCGCCATCTGCTATAATCTTCTTCCATCTAGGAAATGTATATTGAAGCTGCTTTATAGGCTCAATAGCCCCTACGCTATCATGGATATTGGCAGCATGAATTTTAACGGCCATTGGTAATTCCAGTGTATCCACAATCATATGCTCCTTTCTGCCTTTAATCTTCTTGCCACCATCGATACCATATTCACGGCTATTTATGTGATGGGATTTCTTTACGCTCCTGGAATCTATAAGTCCAACACTGGGGCCGGTAGCTTTACCAAAGAGTTTGCGAACTGATTCTCGAAGAGGGTGCATCAATTCCTCGAAGAGTCCTTCTAACTTCCATTTGCAGAAATAGAAGTAAACGGTTTGCCAAGGGCCGAACTCTTTTGGAAGCATTCGCCACTGACGCCCGGTCTTAGTGAGGTACATCATTGCGTTTACCATCTCTCGTAAAGAATGTTTTTGTTTCCGATCTTTGGGTTCTACTTTATTTTTTATAACTTGCCACTGTTTGTCAGCTGACAAACAATATATTATAAATCTATTTTATAATTCAAAACAGCGTCTTATTAAAAATTAGAATATGAAAAACTTTAAATTATTATTGTTAGGACTTTGTGTAATGCTGTGTGCATGCTCTACGCAAACTAGGACGACTACTCAAACCAATGAGTATGGCACAAATTGGCAGTGGGATAACGGAACCATTGTTGTGGACACTCCCGAACGCCCAGCCGAACAAAAGAGCGTGTTGGGACTGACTACTCCGAAGATGGAGGGAGTACGTGTGGGATTTGTAGGATTAGGTATGCGTGGTCCTGGTGCCGTAGAGCGTTTTACACATATACCGGGCACACAGGTTGTGGCACTCTGTGATTATGAAGAATCACGTGCTGAAAGGTGCCAGAAGTATTTGAAGAATGCGTCTTTGCCCAAAGCTGCCGTTTATTCGGGAGAAAAAGGTTATGAAGAGCTTTGCAAGCGCAATGATATAGACCTTGTTTATATTGCAGCTGATTGGCTACACCATTTCCCTGTAGCCATGTGTGCCCTAGAAAATGGCAAGCATGTGGCTATTGAAGTTCCTTCTGTTATGAGTCTCCAACAATGCTGGGATTTGATTAATATGAGTGAAAAAACTCGTAAGCACTGCATGATTCTGGAAAATTGCTGTTACGACTGGTTTGAAATGAATACACTGAATATGGCACAACAGGGTGTGTTTGGGGAAGTAATTCGCGCGCAGGGTGCTTATATCCACAACTTGGCTCCATTTTGGAAGCATTATTGGAAGAATGGTGAGAATGATAAACTGGGGTGGCGTCTGGACTATAATATGCGGCACCGTGGTGATGTATATGCTACTCATGGTCTTGGTCCTGTGGCGCAGACACTTGATATTCATCGTGGTGATCGCATGAAGACGTTGGTAGCTATGGATACTAAGTCAGTTATAGGTAAAGCATTGGTAGAAGAACAAACAGACTCTGTTTGCAATAACTTCCGCAACGGCGATCACACAACCACCATGATTCGCACAGAGAACGGAAAGGTCATAGAGATTCAGCATAATGTAATGACTCCACAGCCTTACAACCGTCTTTATCAATTAACCGGTACCAAAGGATTTGCCAATAAATATCCGGTCAGTGGATATGCTTTGGATGCTGACCAGTTAACAGCTTCCGGTGTTCAGCCTAAAGTAGACGACTTGAACTCACATGGCTTCTTGCCTAAAACTGAAAAAGAAGCTCTTATTGAAAAGTACCAACATCCTATTTTGAAGAAATACGGTGAGATGGCCAAAGAAGTAGGTGGTCATGGTGGAATGGATTTCATTATGGATTGCCGTTTGGTGTATTGTCTTCAAAATGGTTTGCCGTTGGATATGGATGTATATGATTTGGCAGAGTGGTGTAGCCTGGCCGAGCTGGGTACACTTTCTATGGACAATAACTGTGCTGCGGTCGCCTTCCCTGACTTTACTCGTGGCGAATGGAATGTTGTGAAGGGATATAAGCATGCTTATGCCAGTCCCGAAGATGAAAAAATAGTGGAGGAGAAGGCAAAAGCTTTCACTGCCAAACTGAAAACGCAAGGTGCTAAAGATTGGAGCACAACTGATTAGTATTTTATTGTTAGTTGACTACAGTCGTTTACTGTTCATTCTAAGCTATTTTATGGAGTTCGTTATGTACGAAATTTTCTAAGTTTATTTAAACAGTAATCAATATCCGTTCCTTGTAGATTCTATGGAGCTAAGATCGTTTTACTAAATTGAGGCAGACGTTTTACTAAATCGTTGCCGATGTTTTACTAAAACGCCGGGGGAGTTTTAGTAAACAGTTCACAAGAGAAGTTTGGAGATAAATCTATTTGTCCTCTTTTTTTTGTATAAAAGGATGTTTTTTGCCTTGTGGAATATCATAGGTTCCCACTGAATATAGGTAAGCTCCCGATAAACGACCCGTTGTGTTGTGTTGCTTTCCTTTTAGCCCGATTTTTACATAAAAACTGATTAGGCAAACAATGAGTAAAGAGGAGTTCGCCCCTGTCCATTGATCCTGTTCTTCCGGTTCGAACACGAATTACGATACAATAACTCTGGGGGCAGGAGAGATCCGGATAGAATTTCCTAGTGGATTTACAACTCGATTTAGCGGTATAGCCGATTCTCAGTATTACCTAATCAATGAGATATCTCAATGAATCGACTTGAATCCGACGGATTGCTGCGGATATGCATTACACGGTATACTCTTAGGAGTGGTAGATAAACTATTTTTAGCCTAAAACGAATAGTGAAAAGTAATAAAATAAGAGTTTGTGGCTGGATTATCTTACAATTATTCGTATTTATCTCATTTTTTTCTTCGATTTGTTTGGAGTTTATAAAAAAGCCTTTACCTTTGCAACATGATTAAAATAAAAGAATAATTAGTTATGAATTTACATACATCTATTAACCTGGCAGTCCTGCATATTATTCGCGTCGTGGTGGTGGCATCAAGAGTGTGAGAAAGGTTATGTATGTATTCGTACGTTAGCTAATAGTTTATGAAGCCTTTCTCACAATAGTGGGAAAGGCTTTTTCATTAAAAGGAGATTGTAATATGAAACATCAGTTACGTAGTTCACTCAGCACACAAGGTCGCCGTATGGCAGGAGCCCGTGCATTATGGACAGCCAATGGCATGAAAAAAGAACAGATGGGTAAACCCATAATCGCTATAGTTAATTCTTTTACCCAGTTTGTTCCAGGACATGTACACTTGCATGAGATAGGACAATTTGTCAAAGAGGAAATTGAAAAACAGGGATGCTTTGCTGCGGAATTCAATACGATTGCTATTGATGATGGTATTGCTATGGGGCATGACGGTATGCTTTATTCATTGCCTTCGCGAGATATTATTGCAGATAGCGTAGAATATATGATAAATGCCCATAAAGCTGATGCTATGGTTTGCATCAGCAACTGTGATAAAATCACTCCGGGAATGATGATGGCTGCGATGCGATTGAATATTCCTACTGTCTTTGTTTCCGGTGGTCCCATGGAAGCCGGTGAATGGAATGGTCAACACCTGGATTTGATTGATGCTATGATTAAATCGGCTGATGAAAGCGTTAGCGATAAGGAAGTTGCCAAGATAGAACAGCACGCCTGTCCTACATGTGGTAGTTGTTCGGGGATGTTTACTGCCAACTCTATGAATTGCTTAAATGAAGCATTAGGGCTAGCACTGCCTGGAAATGGGACAATTGTAGCTACCCATGAAAATCGTAAGCTACTATTTAAAGATGCGGCTAAACTAATTGTAGAGAACGCTTGTAAATATTATGAAGAAGGGGATGAAAGTGTGCTTCCACGTAGCATTGCCACTCGTCAAGCTTTTCTGAATGCAATGGCACTGGATATTGCAATGGGAGGTTCTACCAACACAGTACTTCATTTATTGGCTATTGCCCACGAGGCAGAGACTGATTTCAGCATGGATGACATTGATCGATTGTCTCGTAAAATTCCCTGTTTGTGTAAAGTAGCCCCGAATACTCAAAAATATCATATACAAGATGTAAATCGTGCCGGAGGAATCATTTCCATTATGAGCGAATTGGCAAAAGGCGGATTAGTGGATACAAGCATTCGGCGTGTAGATGGCATGACACTGGCAGAAGCGATAAATAAATATGATATTACCAACCCTAATGTCACTGAAGAGGCTCTTAAAAAATTCTCTAGTGCGGCTGCCGGAAAATTCAATCTTGTATTGGGTTCACAAGGTGTTTATTACAAAGAGTTGGATACCGATCGTGCTGAAGGCTGTATTCGTGACTTGGAGCATGCCTATAGTAAAGACGGTGGTTTGGCTGTTTTGAAAGGAAATATAGCCCAAGATGGTTGTGTGGTCAAAACAGCCGGCGTAGACGAGAGTATTTGGAAATTTACCGGCCCTGCCAAAGTGTTCGATTCACAAGATGCTGCCTGCGATGGAATATTGAGAGGAAGAGTCGTCAGTGGCGATGTTGTCGTCATTACCCATGAGGGACCGAAAGGAGGCCCGGGAATGCAAGAAATGCTGTATCCTACCTCTTATATAAAGTCTCGTCATTTGGGAAAAGAGTGTGCACTGATTACGGATGGGCGTTTCAGTGGTGGTACTTCCGGATTGAGCATTGGACATGTATCACCGGAAGCTGCTGCAGGAGGTAATATCGGTAAGATTAAGGAAGGTGATATTATTGAAATTAATATTCCGGAACGTTCCATCAATGTCCAACTGACGGATGAGGAACTTGCGGCACGCCCCATGACTCCGGTCACTCGTAAGCGTGAAGTGTCAAAAGCTCTGAAAGCTTACGCTAAAATGGTAAGTTCGGCCGATAAAGGTGCCGTGAGATTGATTGACTAAATAAATCTCCCCTCTGGTTCTTTTTGAAAGAGGGAGCGGTGAAATTATTTACAAAAAGGAATAGATTAGTTATGACACATGACCATAAAAAAAATAACTCCCCTCTCTCTCAGGGAGAGGATCGGAGTGGGACTGTAATAACAGGTGCAGAAGTTTTGATGCGCTCCTTGCAACATCAGGGGGTAAGTACAATTTTTGGTTATCCGGGGGGTAGCATCATGCCGGTATTCGATGTCTTATACGATTACCGGAAGAGTTTGAACCATATTTTGGTTCGTCATGAACAAGGAGCGGCTCATGCTGCGCAAGGTTTTGCGCGTGTATCAGGTCAAGTGGGGGTATGTTTGGTTACCAGCGGACCTGGTGCTACAAATACTGTTACTGGTATCGCTGATGCCATGATAGACAGCACCCCGATAGTAATTATTGCCGGTCAAGTAGGAACTAATTTCTTAGGTACTGATGCCTTTCAGGAGGTCGATTTAGTGGGTATTACACAGCCAATTACCAAATGGAGCTATCAAATTCGCCGAGCAGAGGATGTAGCTTGGGCGGTGGCTCGTGCTTTTTATATTGCAAAGAGTGGACGTCCGGGTCCGGTCGTATTAGATTTTGCCAAGAATGCTCAATTAGAAAAGACTGAATACATTCCTACGAAAGTAGATTATGTACGTAGCTATCTTCCTGCTCCGGAAATGAATCCAGAAGCCATCCAGCAAGCAGCTGACCTAATAAATAATGCGGAACGTCCGTTAGTTTTGGTTGGACAGGGTGTTGAACTAGGGAATGCGCAACAAGAACTTTGTACGTTTATTGAAAAAGCAGAGATGCCTGTGGGATGTACTTTATTAGGACTTTCTGCCTTGCCTACCGAGCATCCTTTGAATAAAGGTATGTTGGGAATGCACGGAAACCTCGGTCCAAATGTAAATACGAACAATTGTGATGTTCTTATTGCGGTGGGAATGCGTTTTGATGACCGCGTAACCGGCAAACTAGCTACTTATGCCAAACAAGCAAAGATTATTCATTTTGATATTGACCCTGCTGAAATAGATAAGAATGTAAAGGTGGATATTGCTGTTTTAGGAGATTGCAAGGAAACTTTAGCTGCCATAACAAAATTGTTGAAAGCAGCCAAGCATGAGGAGTGGTTGGAGAGTTTTCTTCCTTACGAACAAGAAGAAGAAGAAAAAGTGATTCGTCCTGAATTGCATCCTACTAGTAGTGTATTGAGTATGGGTGAGGTGGTACGGGCCGTGAGCGAAGCAACCAACCATGAAGCCATTTTGGTTAATGATGTTGGACAAAATCAAATGATGTCTGCTCGTTATTTCAAATATAGCAAGAAACGCAGTATTGTTACTTCCGGCGGATTGGGTACAATGGGTTTCGCCCTTCCGGCAGCCATAGGAGCTACTTTTGGATGTCCCGATCGCATGGTATGTGTATTCATGGGTGATGGTGGCTTTCAGATGAGTTTGCAAGAATTAGGTACGATCATGGAACAAAAATCGCCCGTAAAGATGATTATTTTGAACAATAACTTCTTGGGTAATGTTCGTCAGTGGCAAGCTATGTTCTTTGATCATCGCTATTCATTCACACCGATGATGAACCCTGATTATATGAAGATTGCATCTGCTTATGATATCCCGGCACGTAGAGCGGTTACCCGTGAGGATTTGAAAAAAGCGATTGAGGATATGGTGACCACTGATGGTCCGTTTTTATTGGAAGCATGTGTCGATGAAGAAAGTAATGTGCTACCAATGACACCTCCGGGCGGTTCTGTTAATCAGATGCTTTTAGAGTGCTAATCGTGCGAAATAAAAGAATTTAAATTTGTTTATCTATGGATAAAAAACTCTATACAATAATCGTTCATTCAGAAAACTTTGCTGGTTTGCTGAATCAGGTAACGGCAGTATTTACCCGTCGGCAAATAAATATCGAGAGTTTGAATGTATCAGCCTCTTCTATTAAGGGAGTGCATAAATACACGATTACAACATGGGCTGATAAGGATACTATCGAGAAGGTTACTAAACAGATAACTAAAAAAATAGATGTGTTGCAGGCTCATTATTTTACCGATGATGAAATCTTTCAACATGAGATTGCTCTCTATAAAATAACGACTCCTGTTTTGGAAGAAAATCCGAATGTCTCTAAAGTAATCCGTAAATACAATGCACGCATTGTAGAGGTGAATGCTGTCTTTTCTATTGTTGAGAAGAATGGTATGAGTGATGAAATTACTAACCTTTATGAAGAATTGCGAGCATTGGATTGTGTACTTCAATTTGTCCGGTCTGGGCGAATAGCCATTACAACTAGTTGTTTTGAGCGAGTGAATGAATATCTGGCTGATCGCGAAGCGAAATACCGGCAAAGCAAACAAGAAGAATGAGTGAAAATAGTAATATAGGTACTTATAAGTTTATTGCTGAGCCTTTCCATGTTGATTTTACAGGACATCTTACCATGGGCGTTCTTGGAAATCATTTGCTGAACTGTGCGGGATTTCACTCTACTGACCGTGGTTTCGGTATAGCCACACTGAATGAGGATAATTACACATGGGTATTGTCTCGCTTGGCTATTGAGTTGGATGAAATGCCTTATCAATATGAAGACTTTTCTATTCAGACTTGGGTGGAAAATGTCTATCGCCTTTTCACCGATCGTAATTTTGCTCTTATCAATAAGGAGGGGCACAAAATAGGTTATGCCCGTTCTGTATGGGCTATGATTAGTGTGAATACTCGTAAACCGGCTGACTTACTGGCTCTTCATCATGGTAGTATTCTTGACTATGTTTGTGAGGAGCCTTGTCCTATAGAAAAACCTTCACGCATCAAAGTTGCCTCTGAGAAAGTGAAGGCTAGCTTGGAAGCCAAGTATAGTGACATTGATATTAATGGGCATGTAAACAGTATCCGTTATATTGAGCATATACTAGATCTCTTCCCTATTAAACTGTATAAAGAACAACGTATTCGTCGTTTTGAGATGGCTTATGTAGCAGAAAGTTACTATGGAGATGTACTGACTTTTTACATAGATGATATTGGCGACGGTATTTATAATATTGAGGTGAAAAAGAATGGTACTGAAGTGGTCTGCCGTTCTAAAGTGATATTTACAGAGAAATAAAATATATTAATCAACGTTGGCGTAAGCCACAAATAAAAACTAAAACGAAAAATGGCACAATTGAATTTTGGCGGTGTGGTCGAAAATGTAATGACCCGCGAAGAATATCCTTTGGAAAAAGCGCGTGAAATTTTGAAAGATGAAACGATTGCAGTGATTGGTTATGGGGTACAAGGACCTGGTCAGGCGTGTAATTTGCGTGATAATGGCTTTAATGTAATTGTAGGACAGCGTCCTGGAAAAACATTTGAGAAAGCAATTGCGGATGGATGGGTAGAAGGCGAAACGTTGTTCGGTATTGAAGAAGCTTGCGCAAAAGGTACTATTATCATGTGTCTGTTGTCTGATGCGGCTGTAATGTCTGTGTGGCCCACTATCAAACCTTATTTGACTCCGGGAAAATCGCTTTATTTCTCTCATGGCTTTGCCATTACTTGGCATGATCGCACCGGTGTAGTACCTCCAAAAGATATTGATGTTTTCATGGTTGCTCCTAAGGGCTCAGGTACTTCACTTCGTACCATGTTTCTCGAAGGACGTGGCTTGAACTCATCTTATGCTATTTATCAAGATGCTACCGGTAAAGCAATGGATAAAACAATTGCGTTAGGTATCGGTATTGGCTCAGGTTATCTATTCGAGACGACTTTCCAGCGTGAAGCTACTTCAGACTTGACTGGAGAACGTGGTTCGTTGATGGGTGCTATTCAGGGATTGCTGTTAGCTCAGTATGAAGTGCTGCGTGAAAACGGGCATACTCCTTCTGAGGCATTTAATGAAACCGTAGAAGAACTGACTCAGTCATTGATGCCTCTTTTTGCCAAGAACGGTATGGATTGGATGTATGCTAACTGTTCTACTACGGCTCAGCGTGGTGCCTTAGACTGGATGACTCCATTCCATGATGCTGTTAAACCGGTTGTTGAGAAATTGTATGCTAGTGTAAAATCAGGAAATGAAGCTCAGATCTCTATTGATAGTAATTCTAAACCTGATTATCGTGAGAAATTGAATATTGAATTAAAAGCATTACGTGAAAGCGAAATGTGGCAAACAGCGGTGACGGTTCGTAAACTTCGTCCGGAAAATAGCTAATCAGTTGGATTAATCATACATAATATGCCTCCTTTCAGCAAAATGAAGGGAGGCATTCTTGTCATTTACTCTTTGGAGATATATTCTATTAATTTTCGATAAAAGTCGTGATGACTAAGTGTTGCCGCCTCTCCCAAAATGACCAATTTCATGCGGGCACGTGTAATTGCTACGTTCATTCTTCTCAAATCATTCAAAAATCCTATCTGTCCATCTTCATTGGCACGTACGAGGCTGATAAAAATAACATCTCGCTCTTGCCCTTGAAAACCATCGATCGTGTTTACTGTCAGTAGGCTACGATAAGGTTTGAGTGAAGTATTGGTTTTTATCTTATTGCGGAGATATTGTACTTGTGCTTTGTAAGGAGATATAATGCCGAAATCAATCTGCTCTTCCAAAATACGATTACCTCCAATGCGGGTAATGTAAGCCATCAACTCTTGAAGGAGCAGGTTGGCTTCTGCTTTGTTGATGCGTCCAAAGGTTTCGCCAACAAATTCTTCTTTAAAGTCCATCTCAGAGGTGTCTATCCAACTAAGAGGAGTATCCCAATCAAGGATACCTCGGTAACGCACTTCGGGAGCAGCTTCCAACTCGCCGTTATAGAACCATTGGGAGGGAAATTTCATGATCTCTTCATGCATACGATATTGTACTTTGAGTAAAGAGACTGCAGTTGGTTTATTACTCGCTACTTTCTCCATCAATGTGCGTTCCAATCCTCCACGCGCAGCCTCGTAACATTTAATTGTAGGGGGAAGCTGGCAGTGATCACCCGCTAGCACAACCCGGTCTGCTTTTCGAATCGCTATCCAACAAGCAGCTTCCAGAGCTTGGGCGGCTTCATCTATAAAAAGTGTGCCGAAGTGATGACCATTTAAAATCCGATGGTTACTGCTGACGAGTGTTGAAGCGATGACATGAGCACTGTCAAATAAGTCAGCATTTATTTGTATTTCTAATGCCGTAGCACGGTCACGAAAACGACTCATACGGTTGCGAATACTTTCTCTTTCCGTATAGCTTCCTCGGCGAGAGTGAGTGGCGAGATCACGGAGGGTTCTTCGAATACCCCACAGCTCAGTATAAAGAGGGTGATTCTCAAAACGTCGTTCGTAAGTGAAAGCTAACATTTTATCGTTGACGCGTGTTGGATTGCCGATACGCAGTACATTTACACCTCTGTCTATTAATTTTTCCGAAATCCAGTCAACGGCGGTATTACTTTGTGCACAAACTAATACTTGAGGCTCACGATGCAAGGTTTCATAGATTGCTTCTACGAGTGTCGTTGTTTTTCCGGTTCCCGGAGGGCCGTGTACTATGGCTACGTCTTTGGCACATAATACCTTATTTACAGCCGTTTCTTGAGTAGGATTCAACCAAGGAAAACGAGTTGGATAAAGCTTCCGGAAGTCGGTTTTTACTGTGCCCAGCAAAATATCACGTAGCTCAGACAATCTGTTCTCTTTTGAACGAAGTACATCTTCCAATGCTTCGAACATTGTTCGATAGGATGTTTCATCAAAATAAAGCTGTACACCGAGATTGTCGGTAGCTTGTATTTCTGTGATGGCACTTGCCCCGGGCATTACCACTACCATTCGTGTTTCGTCGGCGTAACTTATGGTAGCTGTAAAATTCATATAGGTTATTTTTCCATCGGCAGACTGACGGAAAAAGCAGACGGGACGACCGAACTCAAAATTATGTTCTATATCAGTATCTTCTGTATGTGTAATTTCTATTACTAATTGATTCAGAGAATTATAGTAACTTCGTCCCGTAGCGACAGGATACCAACATAAGCCCCGTTTGACTTTACGAGCAACACCCATATTTTCGGTTTGTCGCTTAAATTCTTCCTTTTCGAATTCATATTCCATACGCAGTAAGAGTTGCTGTCGCTGGAGGTGTATAATAGGGCTGTTTGATTCTTGCTCTTTCATGTTGACAAAGGTAATCATTCTCTGCTTTTTGTGGCGAGTTTTATGGAAGAAATGCTTTTTTTTGTTAAACAATTTATCTTTCTAATTTGTTAATAATATTAATTTATAATCTTTACAATAATGAAAAACTAAAAAACAAGTAGTTATGGTTTATGATTTAACGATACTCAAAGCATTTTATGCAAATTATTCGGAGAAAATTGAACGCGTTCGGACCGTTTTACAACGTCCACTGACTTTAGCAGAAAAGATTTTGTATGCTCATTTGTATGATGAGCAAGGAGAAAAAAACTACAAGCGGGGAGAAGACTATGTGAATTTCCGTCCGGATCGTGTGGCAATGCAAGATGCAACTGCCCAGATGGCCTTGCTGCAATTTATGAATGCAGGACGCGAGCAGGTCGCAGTACCTTCAACGGTACATTGTGACCATTTGATACAAGCATATAAAGGTGCCAAAGAAGACATTGCTACAGCTACGAAAACTAATGAAGAAGTTTATGATTTTTTACGTGATGTGTCTTCTCGTTATGGTATCGGTTTTTGGCAACCAGGCGCGGGTATTATTCACCAAGTTGTTTTGGAAAATTATGCTTTTCCGGGAGGAATGATGGTGGGTACCGACTCTCACACTCCTAATGCCGGAGGACTCGGCATGGTAGCTATTGGAGTAGGAGGGGCCGATGCAGTAGATGTTATGACCGGGATGGAATGGGAATTGAAAATGCCCCGCTTGATTGGTGTTCATTTGACTGGCAAACTGAGTGGCTGGGCTGCTCCAAAAGATGTGATTTTAAAGTTAGCAGGTATTTTGACGGTTAAAGGGGGCACAAATGCTATTATAGAATATTTTGGTCCGGGAACAGAATGCTTGTCGGCTACGGGTAAGTCAACGATTTGTAATATGGGTGCCGAAGTAGGAGCAACTACTTCTTTGTTCCCCTATGATGAACGTATGGTGACTTATTTGAAAGCTACCGGTAGAGAAGAAGTGGTGACCATGGCCAATGCCGTTGCTGCTGATCTTCGTGCGGACGACGATGTCTTAGCAAATCCTGAAAAATATTACGATCGGATTATTGAAATAGATCTCTCATTGTTGGAACCATACATCAATGGGCCGTTCACACCCGATGCTGCCACACCGATTTCTAAATTTGCCGAAAAGGTTGTAGTCAACGATTATCCCCGTAAGATGGAAGTCGGATTGATTGGTTCCTGTACCAACTCCTCTTACCAAGATTTGAGCCGTGCCGCTTCTTTGGCGCGCCAAGTAAAAGAAAAAGGCTTAACTGTTGCAGGAGCTCTAATTGTTAATCCCGGTTCGGAGCAAATTCGTGCAACGGCCGATCGTGATGGTATGATCAGCACTTTTGAAGAAATTGGAGCTACCATCATGGCAAATGCTTGTGGACCATGTATCGGACAGTGGAAACGTTGTACCGATGACTCAGAACGTAAAAATTCGATTGTAACCTCTTTCAACCGCAACTTTGCCAAACGTGCCGACGGTAATCCGAATACATATGCTTATGTCGCTTCACCCGAATTGACAATGGCGTTGACTATTGCCGGTGATCTCTGTTTCAATCCCTTGAAGGATACTTTAGTGAACAACAAAGGAGAGAAAGTGAAACTTTCTGAACCTGTGGGCGAAGAGCTACCGTCACGAGGTTTTGAATCAGGAAATCAAGGCTATATTGCACCTTCCAATAATAAGAGTGCTATTACGATTGCTCCCGACTCCAAACGCTTGCAACTATTGCAGCCTTTCCCTGCCTGGGATGGGACAGATTTACTGAATATGCCTTTGTTGCTTAAAGCTCAAGGCAAATGCACTACAGATCATATCTCAATGGCAGGTCCATGGCTTCGTTTTCGTGGACATCTGGAAAATATCTCAGATAATATGTTGATGGGAGCTGTCAATGCTTTTAATGGAGACACCAATAGTGTATGGAGTGGCTCTACTAAAAGTTATGGAACCGTTTCTGGCACGGCTAAACAGTATAAATCAGAGGGAATTGCGTCTATCGTTGTTGCCGAAGAAAACTACGGTGAAGGCTCCAGCCGTGAGCACGCTGCAATGGAACCGAGATTCTTGAATGTACGTGTCATTCTTGCTAAGAGTTTCGCCCGTATCCATGAAACCAATTTAAAAAAGCAAGGTATGCTGGCATTGACTTTTGTGGATAAGGCTGATTATGATAAAATACAGGAACATGATTTACTCTCTGTTACCGGATTGAAAGATTTTGCTCCCGGACGAAATCTGCAGATCGTTCTGCATCACGAAGACGGGACAAAAGAGAGTTTTGAAGCACAACACACTTACAATGAACAGCAGATAAACTGGTTCCGTGCCGGGTCTGCACTTAATGCACGATAAGATATGGAAAAAATGATTGTACCTTTTATTACGGGGGATGGAGTAGGAGTCGAGGTGACTCCATCCATGCAAGCTGTTGTTAATGCAGCTGTCAAAAAAAACTATGGTGACAAACGGAGGATCGAATGGAAAGAAGTATTGGCTGGCGAACGTGCTTTTAATGAGACCGGCTCTTGGTTGCCGGAAGAGACTATGGAAGCTTTTCGTACTTACAAAGTGGGTATTAAAGGTCCGTTGACCACACCTATCGGTGGAGGAATTCGTTCTCTGAATGTAGCATTGAGACAGACGCTCGATTTATATGTTTGTCTGCGTCCTGTGCGTTGGTATCAAGGAGTGGTTTCTCCGGTGAAAGAACCACAAAAAGTCAATATGTGTGTGTTCCGTGAGAATACGGAAGATATCTATGCAGGCATTGAATGGGAAGCAGGTACACCCGAGGCGGATAAATTTTATCGTTTTCTGCATGATGAAATGGGAGTAACGAAAGTGCGTTTTCCAGAAACCTCCTCTTTTGGTGTAAAGCCTGTGTCCAAAGAAGGAACAGAACGACTCGTTCGTTCGGCTTGTGAATATGCACTTGAACACAATTTACCTTCAGTGACATTGGTACATAAAGGAAATATTATGAAGTTCACCGAAGGAGGTTTTAAAAAATGGGGTTATGAATTAGCAGAGCGTGAGTTTGGTAAAGAAATTGCGGAGGGACGTTTGGTCATTAAAGACTGTATAGCTGATGCTTTCCTGCAAAATACTTTGCTCATTCCTGAAGAATATTCCGTCATTGCCACCTTAAATCTGAATGGCGATTACGTCTCCGATCAATTGGCGGCCATGGTTGGTGGTATTGGCATTGCTCCCGGTGCAAACATCAATTACAAAACAGGACATGCTATCTTTGAAGCAACTCATGGCACAGCACCTAATATTGCCGGTAAAAACAAGGTGAATCCCTGCTCTATCATCTTGTCTGCCGTCATGATGCTCCAACACTTTGGTTGGCAGGAAGCTGCATCTTCTATAGAAAAAGCATTGGAACAAAGTTTTACAGAAGGACGTGCAACTGCTGATTTGGCTCGTTTCATGCCGGGTGGCGTCTCTTTGTCCACTTCTGACTTTACTAAAGAGATTGTAGCAAGAATTGAAAATAAAAATAACGATTAAATCAAGAGGTTCATGAAAAAGGAATATTTAATTTACAAGCTTTCTGAAGATTTGAAGGAAGCCACCCGGATTGAAAACGAACTATTTAAGAAGTTTGATGTAAAGCGCGGACTGCGTAATGAAGACGGAACTGGTGTATTGGTCGGATTGACTAAAATTGGTAACGTAGTAGGGTATGAACGTATTCCTGGTGGTGGATTGAAGCCTATCCCCGGTAAGTTGTTCTATCGCAGTTATGATGTGGAAGATTTGGCGCATGCCATCATCAAGGAAAAGCGTTTTGGATTTGAAGAAGTAGCTTATCTGTTACTTTCAGGTCGTTTGCCCGATAAGGAAGAACTCAAGTCTTTCCTCCAACTGATTAATGACAACATGCCGTTAGAGCAGAAGACAAAGATGAACATCATCGAGCTCGAAGGAAATAACATTATGAACATTTTGGCACGCAGTGTACTTGAAATGTATCGCTTTGATCCTGCTGCTGATGATACCTCTCGTGATAATCTCATGAGACAGAGTATCGAACTCATTTCTAAGTTCCCCACCATTATTGCCTATGCTTATAACATGCTTCGCCACGCCACTCATGGTCGCTCTTTGCATATACGCCATCCGCAAGACAATCTTTCCATAGCAGAGAATTTCCTCTATATGCTGAAAAAAGATTATACAGAGTTGGATGCCCGTACACTGGATCTTTTATTGGTGCTTCAGGCTGAACATGGTGGTGGTAATAACTCTACTTTTACCGTGCGCGTAACTTCCTCTACAGGCACTGATACTTATTCTACGATTGCAGCGGGCATAGGTTCGCTGAAAGGACCGCTTCATGGTGGAGCCAATATTCAAGTAGCTGATATGTTCCATCATTTGGAGGAAAATATTCAGGATTGGACGAGTGTGGAGGAAATTGATAACTATTTCACTCGCATGTTGAATAAAGAGGTGTATAATAAGTCAGGTTTGATTTATGGTATCGGTCATGCCGTTTATACGATTTCTGATCCGCGCGCCATTCTCTTAAAAGAACTGGCTCGTGATCTGGCTCGTGAAAAAGGAAAAGAACGAGAATTCGCATTTCTTGAATTGCTGGAAGAACGCGCCATTGACGTTTTCGGCCGTGTAAAGAACAACGGAAAAACCGTTTCAAGTAATGTTGATTTCTATTCAGGTTTCGTTTATGAGATGATTGGTCTGCCGCAAGAAATTTTCACACCCTTGTTTGCCATGGCTCGTATTGTGGGGTGGTGTGCCCATCGCAATGAAGAGTTGAATTTTGAAGGTAAGCGTATCATTCGTCCTGCCTACAAGAATGTATTGGAGGAACTGCCTTATGTTCCTATCAAAAAACGGTAAGAGCTTAACAAGAGACAGTCCATCCTAAAGTCTTTTGTTGCCGTAATTATGTAATCAGCAACTATCTTTTTAGTCTTTCCACCACGGAGGAGCTTTCTCCATGGTGGAAAGACTAATTATTCATACCTTTCCAGCTTACTTTCCCAAGCAAAACCTTTACTCAATAAAGGAAAAACCAATTATCTCCAGTAAACGATTTGATTATAATGAGTTTTCTTTATCTTTGCTTCCCTAAATAAAAAGACTATGAATCAGGAATATTTTCAGATCTTTCTGTGGATGATGAGTGCTGTAGCATTCATCGTTTTTATTGCACTCTATTTCATCAAGGCCGGTTATGGTATGTTCCGGACTGCCTCATGGGGAATCTCCATCAATAATAAATGGGCCTGGGTACTTATGGAATTGCCGGTTTTTGTGATCATGTTTCTACTATGGGGAAAGAGTGGAGTTGGCTTTTCTCTGCCTCAATATGTGTTCTTCATTTTGTTTCAACTACACTATCTTCACCGTGCTTTCATTTTCCCTTTTTTATTGAAAGGAAAAGGGCGCATGCCCTTGGCTATCATAGCAATGGGGATTGTGTTCAATGTGCTAAATGGAATGATGCAAGGTGGAGGATTGTTTTATTTTGCACCTGATGAGCTTTATGCCGATGGTTGGATCTATTTGTTGAAACCTCATGCAATCATTGGTATCTTTTTGTTTTTTTTGGGTATGAGCATCAATCTTCATTCCGACCGTGTCATACGTCGTTTGCGTAAACCGGGTGATACAAAGCATTACTTGCCTAAGGATGGATTGTACCGCTATGTCACTTCCGCTAATTATTTGGGTGAATTGCTGGAATGGACTGGTTTTGCTATTCTGACCGCTTCACCTGCTGCGTGGGTGTTTGTCTGGTGGACCTTTGCCAATTTGGTTCCTCGTGCTGATGCTATTCACCGTCATTATCGGGAAGAGTTTGGTGATGAGGCTGTAGGAAAGCGAAAGCGTATCCTGCCTTATATTTATTGAATAAACAAGAAAAAAAATTATTTTTTGCAATCATAAATCTGTAGTCATTACATGAAATCGAATTTATTTACACCTGTTACTTTGGGCCCATTGACATTGCGCAACCGCACGATTCGTTCGGCCGCTTTTGAGAGTATGTGCCCCGGTAATGTACCTTCTGAAATGCTGCTTGACTATCATCGTTCCGTAGCAGCAGGTGGAGTAGGTATGACCACTGTTGCCTATGCCGCCGTCACACAAAGCGGATTATCTTTTGATCGTCAACTTTGGATGCGTCCGGAGACTATTCCCGGTTTACGACGAATAACAGATGCTGTACATGCTGAAGGAGCTGCTGCAGGCATTCAGTTAGGACATTGCGGTAATATGTCTCACAAGAGTATTTGTGGCTGTACTCCAGTGGGAGCCAGCGGAGGGTTCAATCTTTATTCTCCCACGTTTGTTCGCGGACTTCGTGCAAATGAACTTCCGGATTTGGCGCGTGCTTATGCGCAGTCCGTCCATATGGCTCGTGAGGCAGGATTTGATTCGGTGGAAATTCATGCAGGACATGGCTATTTGATCAGTCAGTTTCTTTCTCTGGCCACCAATCATCGTAAAGATGAATTCGGCGGCTCTTTGGACAATCGGATGCGATTTATGGAGATGGTGATGACAGAGGTCATGAAAGCTGCCGGTAACGACATGGCGGTTCTGGTGAAGATGAATATGCGTGATGGATTTCGTGGAGGCATGGAGATGGATGAAACGATGCAGGTAGCACGTCGTCTGGAGCAGCTGGGTGCCCATGCATTGGTGTTGAGTGGAGGTTTTGTAAGTAAAGCTCCAATGTATGTGATGCGTGGAAAAATGCCGATTCGTTCTATGACTCATTATATGACTTGTTGGTGGTTGAAGTATGGAGTACGCATGGTGGGCAAATGGATGATTCCTTCTGTACCGTTTCAGGAAGCATACTTTTTGGAAGACGCGTTGAAGTTTCGTGAAGCGTTGAAGATGCCGTTGGTTTATGTAGGAGGACTCGTTTCGCGTGCTAAGATTGATGAAGTGCTAAACGACGGTTTCGAAGCGGTGCAGTTGGCACGCGCTTTATTGAATGAACCAGAATTTGTAAACCGTATGCGGGCAGACGAAAATGCCCGCTGCAACTGTACACACAGTAATTATTGTATCGCTCGGATGTATTCCATAGAGATGGCTTGTCACCAACACTTGCAGGAGGAACTCCCTGCTTGTTTGAAAAAAGAAATTGAGAGGATTGAAAGATGAAACTTGCTATTATAACCGGTGCCGATGGGGGGATGGGATCAGAAATAACGCGTGCAGTTGCAGCGGAGGGATATCAGATTATCATGGCCTGTTATCGTCCGGCAAAGGCTGAAGAGGTACGTAAAAGAATAATGCATGAAACGGGTAATCCACATGTGGAAGTCCGAAAGCTTGATTTATCTTCTTTGGCATCTGTAGCCTCATTTGCTGAGATGGTTTTGAAACGTGGAGAAAGGATAGACTTGCTGATGAATAATGCGGGTACCATGGGTGCTGAACGGTGTATGACAGAAGATGATTTGGAGCGTACGGTCTGCGTAAATTATGTAGCCCCTTATTTGCTTACTCGCAAACTGCTTCCGTTGATGGGACGGGGGAGTCGCGTTGTCAATATGGTCTCTTGTACTTATGCCATAGGTCGCCTTGATTTCCCTGATTTCTTTCTTCGAGGAAGGAAGGGTTCCTTTAGACGGATTTCTATCTACAGCAATACAAAGTTGGCTTTGATGCTCTTTACCATTGATTTAGCTAATCGTTTAAGAGAGAAAGGTATTTTGGTCAATGCGGCAGATCCGGGAGTTGTATCTACCAACATCATTACCATGCACATGTGGTTCGATCCATTGACGGATATTTTTTTTCGCCCTTTTATCCGAACACCTCTCCAAGGAGCTGCAACGGCTATCGACTTGCTGTTGAATGAAGATGCGGGGCAACGGACAGGGACCTTGAACGTAAACGGTCGTCCCAAATCACTCTCTGAAAAATATACTAAACATAAACAAATGACTTGTCTGTGGAATCAGACAGAGGAGTTAGTGAAGAACTGGTTATAAACAAGAAAGGTGCGGATGATAAAAATCCACACCTTTCTTGTTTATAAGATCTATGTTGATTATCTTTAGATAGACAATTCTTTCAGTATATTTACCAAATCTTTCTTGATAGGTTTATCGTTTTTAATCGCTTTAGTGAAAGGAACGTAAACTACTTCATCATTGTTGATACCAATCATGACATTACGCTGTCCATCCATAATGGCATCGATGGCTGCTGCACCTAAGCGGCTGGCAAGGATACGATCGTGTGCGGTAGGACTTCCTCCACGCTGCAAGTGACCGAGAATGGTGACACGTACGTCATATTCGGGGTATTCATTTTTTACGCGTTCTGCGTAATGCATAGCTCCACCGGTCAATTCACTTTCTGCTACCAGCACGATACTACTGTTCTTTGATTTGCGGAAGCCATTCTTGATGAACTCCTCCAACTGGTCTACTTCAGTACTGAATTCCGGGATAATAGCAGCTTCTGCTCCGGAAGCGATAGCACCGTTAAGAGCAAGGAATCCTGCATCACGCCCCATGACTTCTACAAAGAATAAACGTTCATGAGAAGTAGCCGTATCACGGATTTTATCTACTGCGCCCAAAATAGTATTCAAAGCTGTGTCATAACCAATCGTAGTATCTGTTCCATAAAGGTCATTGTCAATGGTTCCCGGTAATCCGATGCAAGGTATATCAAACTCCTGTGCAAATATGCGGGCACCGGTCAATGAACCATCTCCACCAATAATAACCAAGGCATCGATACCTTCTTTCTTCATATTATCGTATGCTGTTTGACGACCCTCGGGAGTTGTAAACTCTTTGCAACGTGCTGTTTTTAGGATTGTACCTCCCAACTGGATGATATTACTTACGTTTTGGCTTTTGAATTCTTTGATTTCACCGGTAACCAAACCTTTGTAACCTCTATATACACCTTTTACTGCGAGACCATTGTAGATGGCTGCTCGTGTTACCGCACGAATGGCAGCATTCATCCCTGGAGCATCGCCTCCGGAGGTCAGGATACCAATACACTTAACTGTTCCCATAACAATCTTTTTGTTTAGTGTTAATAATCGAGGGCAAAGATAGTAAAAAGCTGAGGGTGTGACTAATAAATTACGTTAATTAGATGTTCCGTAAGTATTACATTTTGTCTTCAAATTCTTGATTTGATAGTTTCGGAAATTTCCTCCATCAGCCACTTTGGAGTAGAAGTAGCTCCACATATCCCAATGGAGTTGGCACCGATTAACAGAGAGTTGTCTATCTCTTCAGCGCTGTCTATCAAATGTGAGTTCGAATTGATCTTCTTGCATTCACTGAACAGCATTTTTCCATTGGAACTTTTTTTGCCACTGACAAAAAACACCAAATCGTGTGAGGCGGCAAATTTTCGGATATTAGGAATGCGATTGGCCACTTGTCGGCAGATGGTATCGTAATATTCAAAAGTCACTTCCGGTGATATATGTTCTTTGATGTATTCCACAATGTCTTGAAATTCATCCAAAGATTTTGTGGTTTGAGAATAAAGGCGGATACTTTTACTGAAATCCAATTTCTTGGCTTCTTCCAACTTCTCGATGACAATGGCTTTGCCTATGGTTTGTCCAACCAATCCTAATACCTCGGCATGTCCGTTTTTGCCATAAATGACGATTTGTTTGTCCCCTTCCTCTTCCTGAACATCTTCCTGTTTAATTTTTTTTTGTAAACGAAGTACAACCGGACAGGTGGCATCGATTATTTCGATATTGTTTTGGCGAGCAATCGCATAAGTTTCAGGCGGCTCTCCGTGAGCACGCAGTAAAACTTTCGCATTGTGCAAATGATTGAACTCTTCATGGTTGATGGTAATCAGTCCCATACTTTTCAGACGTTCTACTTCACGACTGTTGTGTACGATATCTCCAAGACAATACAGGGTACCACCGTTGGTCAGTTCTTCTTCTGCTTTATTGATAGCGGTAACCACTCCGAAGCAGAACCCGGATCCTACATCTATTTCAACTTTTGCCATAGTTTTATCCTTTAATGACGATATTGAATTGCTCTGCCAACCATTCTTTCTGTTGGGCGATGGTTAAATGACTATTGTCTAACAAGAGAGCGTCGTCGGCTTTACGTAGCGGACTTACTTCACGGCTTTGGTCAATGTGATCTCGTTGTTTCACATTCTCCAATATTTCGTCAAAGCTAGCTTCTTGTCCTTTGGCCTTCAATTCATCGTAACGACGCTGTGCACGAATTTCAGGAGTGGCAGTTACAAAGATTTTTAATTCGGCATCCGGAAAAACAGTAGTACCTATGTCTCGTCCGTCCATCACAATGCCTTTGGATTTACCCATCTCTTGCTGTTGTGCTACCATGGCTTCGCGAACAAAATCCAAGGTGGCGATAGGGCTGACACGAGAAGAAACTTCCATTGTTCGGATTTTATTTTCTACGTTCACCCCATTTAAATAAGTATCCGGACGTCCGGATACCTGATTTAAACGGAATGCAATATGAATATATTCAATCTGTTTTTTTAATTTTTCGGTATCTATCCGGTCTCCCTGAAAAATACCGTTTTCAATGCTATATAGCGTCACAGCGCGATACATGGCGCCGCTATCTATATAAATATACCCAATTTCGCGCGCAAGGTCTTTTGCCATTGTACTTTTTCCACAAGAGGAAAAACCATCGATTGCTATTATTATCTTTTTCATTAGAATACTATTTATACTATGTATTATAAGGTATATAACAATTTAAAAAGAAAGAAGGAAAGCTATTTTCAAGATTTCATTTAAATTTTTTGCCAAAGATACTGTGTTTTTAAAATATCTCGTTACATTTGTGGCATAAAAGCAAATGAGGTATTTCTGAAGGATTAAAAAAACGAAAATGCAGTGCTTATTGTGTGAAAAAAGAAGAGTAGGCATGAACAATCAACGGAAAAGTATTATATTTGCAGAAAGAGGGAAACACTTATAATCAATTTTATAAATTTTATGGAAGTTAAAAAATCACCTAAAGCAGACTTGGAGAACAAGAAATCTACATGGATGCTCATCGGTTACGTAATTGTGCTCGCTTTCATGTTCGTTGCGTTTGAATGGACTAAGCGTGATATCAAGATTGATACGAGCCAAGCTATCGCCGATGTAATTTTTGAAGAGGAAATTATTCCTATCACTGAACAGCCGGAGCAAGTTACTCCTCCACCACCTGAAGCACCCTCAATTGCTGAAACGTTGACAATTGTGGAAGATGATTCTAATGTGGAAGAAACAACGATTGCCTCTACTGAAGATGTAGGACAAAAAGTTGAAATTAAATACGTACCTGTTGCTGTTGAAGAAGAAGAACCGGAAGAACAAACTATCTTTGAGGTAGTAGAACAAATGCCGGAATTCCCTAATGGCGGTATGGCTGGATTGATGCAGTTCTTAAGTAAGAACATCAAATATCCGACTATCGCACAGGAAAATGGTACACAAGGTCGTGTAACTGTACAGTTTGTGGTTAACAAAGACGGTAGTATCGTTGATGCTAAGGTTTTGAGAGGTGTTGACCCCTACTTGGATAAAGAAGCTATCCGCGTGATTAATACCATGCCGAAGTGGAAACCGGGTATGCAACGCGGTAAGCCTGTACGCGTTAAATATACAGTGCCTGTAATGTTTAGATTGCAGTAATAAGATTTAAATAATGAAAAAGAGGCTGCCGGAAAAGCAGCCTCTTTTTATTCCTACCTATTCCAAAATTCAATAGTATGTTTACAGCTTCTGAACTTTTAGAAAAAATAAATACTTACATTTTAGAGTTGAAATTTACTCGTACTCCTCAAGGATTATATGATCCGGTAAGTTATACATTATCCATGGGAGGTAAAAGAATACGCCCGGTGTTAATGCTGATGTCTTATAATCTTTATCAAGAGGAGGTGACACGACTTTATGGTCCGGCAACAGGTATTGAAGTGTATCACAATTATACACTTTTACATGATGACTTGATGGACCGCGCCGACCGTCGCCGCGGAAAAGAAACAGTGCATAAAGTTTGGAATGATAATACTGCTATTTTGTCTGGAGATGCCATGCTGGTACTGGCTTATCAATTTATGGCTCAATGTCCTGCTGACTATTTGAAGGAGGTGATGGATTTGTTTAGTTTGACTGCTTTGGAGATATGTGAAGGGCAGCAGATGGATATGGATTTTGAACTTCGAAAAGATGTGAAAGAAGAGGAATATCTAGAAATGATTCGTCTGAAAACGGCAGTTCTACTAGCTACGAGCTTGAAAATCGGTGCACGCTTGGGAGGATCTTCTGTTGAAGATGCCGAACGCTTGTACGATTTTGGTATGAATTTAGGAGTGGCGTTCCAATTGAAGGATGATTTATTGGATGTGTATGGAGATACAGCTGTGTTCGGGAAAAATATTGGCGGTGATATTCTTTGTAATAAGAAAACATATTTGTTGATAAAAGCTTTTGAACATGCTGATGAAGGGCAATTAGGGCAACTGAATGCGTGGGTAGATGCTCAATCCTTTGATCCGGCAGAGAAAATAAAGGCGGTTACCAATTTGTATAATCAGATTGGGATTAAAGAAATTTGTGAACGGAAAATAGCTGCATATAGTGCACGCGCAATGGAAAATCTCTGTGCGGTGCAGGTTTTCGACGAAAAGAAAAAAGAATTGGAAGCTCTAATGAAAAACCTGATGCATAGAGAAGTGTAATTCTTAAAATATCTGATAGAGAATGCCTTATAGAAGATTACCAAATACTGATCAAGCGAGAATACGAGCATTAAAAGCTGTGGTCGCTAAAGAGAATATATATAATGTATATGATTTGGCAATTTCGTTAAAAACTCTTGCGAAAGCTCGCAATTTCTTGATGAAATTTGAAGCAGCGCAATCTTATTATGCCGAATGCTTTGACAGACAGGCAAAAGCAGGACGCAAGCATCAAACGAATGTGAAAACGGCCCGGCTTTATCTATCTCATTTTATCCAGGTGCTGAATTTGGCTGTGATTCGCTCTGAAGTGCGAGTGTCGCATAAGGAGTATTACGGTTTAGATATCAATAATAATAATGTACCGGACTTGATGTCAGAAACTGCGTTAATAGAATGGGGAAATAAAATTATTGATGGAGAAAATAGACGTATTTCTCAAGGGCGCATTCCTATTTATAATCCCAGTATTGCGAAGGTCAAAGTTCATTATGATATCTTTAAAGAAAGTTATGAGAAGCAAAAAGACTTTCAGTCGCTAACAGCTCGTAGCCTGGAAATACTCGCTTCTATGCGAGCTAATGCGGATGAACTGATATTGGATATTTGGAATCAGGTGGAAGGAAAGTACGGAGAGGTTGTTCCTAGTGAGAAGCGATTGGATTTATGTCGTGATTACGGTATTGTTTACTATTATCGTGCCGGCGAAAAATATAATGACGAAATTGAAAAATGAGATTGATCGATTCACATTCCCATCTTTTTTTAGAAGAATTTGCTGAAGATTTGCCACAAGTGATGGAGCGTGCACGAGAGGCTGGCGTCACTCATATCTTCATGCCCAATATTGACAGTACGACCATTGAACCCATGCTGCAAGTGTGTGCTGAATATAAAGGTTACTGTTTCCCGATGATAGGACTACATCCAACTTCTGTGAATGCGGAGTATGAAAAAGAGTTGGCGATTGTGGCCAAAGAATTGGCTTCCCCTACTGAGTACGTAGCCATTGGCGAGATTGGAATGGATTTATATTGGGATACAACTTTTCAGGAAGAACAAGAGTGGGCGCTGGATCAACAAATCCGATGGGCCTTAGATTATAACTTGCCTATTGTCATCCATTGTCGAGAGGCTTTTGATGCTATATATAAGGTGTTACAACCTTATAGAAAAGCGCCCTTAAAGGGTGTTTTTCATAGCTTTACGGGAACTCAAGAAGAGGCTGAACGTATCATGGAATTTCCTGACTTCCTTATTGGAATCAATGGGGTAATTACCTTTAAAAAGTCTACTTTACCGGACGTTTTGACACATATACCTTTGGAACGAATTGTCTTAGAAACAGACTCGCCTTACCTGACTCCGATGCCCAATCGAGGAAAGAGAAATGAAAGTGCATTTGTGAAGGATACCTTGATTAAAGTAGCTGGAGTCTATGATGAGTCTCTTGAAAAGGTTGCGCAGATGACATCTGAAAACGCATTGAAAATGTTTGGAATGCTCAAATAGCGACTTAAAGATTTTAAAGTTTATTAATTTTGAGATATTATTAAAGATAAAATAGGGAGAATACGGCGGATGAACAAAAAAAAGAATACATTTGTAGCTGAAAACGCTTTTGATTCGCATTTTTTTTGTAATTTGCGCCCGATTTCAGAGAAAGCGTTTATTGGAGAGGTGCTCGAGTGGTTGAAGAGGCACGCCTGGAAAGCGTGTATGCTCCTAAAGGGCATCCGGGGTTCGAATCCCCGTCTCTCCGCAGAATGAATTAAAAAAACAACAAATAAATATAATAAATAAATTAATTAATTAATCTTAAAAATTAGACACACAATGAAAAAGTTATTTGCAATTGTTGCTGTGATGGGAGTCTTAACATTTGGCTCAACTCAACTTGCTCAGGCCCAAGATGCTCCTGAAGCTGAACAAACTGAACAGGCTGCAGCTGTAGTCGATGATGCTTCTGCTCCTGCTAGCGTAGAAGCTGCTGATGGTGGTATACACAAAGAGATTAAGACAAAGTTCATTGAAGGTACTGCCTCTTTCATGAGTTTGGTAGCTATCGCATTGGTTATTGGTCTTGCATTCTGTATCGAACGTATCATCTATTTGAGTTTGGCTGAAATCAATACAAAGAAATTTATGGCTGCTGTTGAAGCTGCCTTGGAAAAAGGTGACGTGGAAGCTGCTAAAGACATCGCACGTAACACCAGAGGTCCTATCGCTTCTATCTACTATCAGGGTTTGATGAGAATTGATCAAGGTATCGACGTAGTAGAAAAATCAGTAGTATCTTACGGTGGTGTACAAGCTGGTTACCTGGAAAAAGGCTGCTCTTGGATTACATTGTTTATCGCTATGGCTCCGTCTTTAGGATTCTTGGGTACGGTTATCGGTATGGTTCAGGCATTTGATAAGATCCAGCAGGTAGGTGATATCTCTCCGACAGTTGTAGCAGGTGGTATGAAGGTTGCCTTGATTACAACTATCTTCGGTTTGATCGTTGCTTTGATTCTGCAGGTATTCTATAACTACATCCTTTCAAAGATTGAATCTTTGACAAGCGAAATGGAAGATTCTTCTATCTCACTGTTGGACATGGTTATCAAATATGACTTGAAATACAAAAAATAATTAAAATGACTAAGTTATCATATAAAGTATCATACTACGTACTGTACGTAATCTTCGCTGTCATATTGGCAGTGTTGGGTTTATTCTACTTAGGTGGAAATGCTCAAGGCGATGCGGTACTGATGAGCGTTGACTCAGAAATGTGGCAACCTGCACAAACTGATGCCTTAATCTACTTGATGTATGCTTTGTTTGTTGTGGCTGTTATTGCTACTGTAGCTGCTTTCTTGTTTCAATTTGGAGCAGCTTTGAAAGACAATCCTGGTGGAGCACTGAAATCTTTAATTGGTGTTATAATATTAGCTGCAGTTGTTGTAGTTGCATGGATGATGGGTAGCGATAAGCCCCTTGATATCCCAGGTTACGATGGCTCTGATAATGTTCCTTTCTGGTTGAAGATTACCGATATGTTCCTCTATTCTATCTACATATTGTTTGGTGCAACAGTGCTTGCTATCATCTTTAGTAGTATTAAGAAGAAATTATCATAATCAATTGAGGTAACTCAATTTAAAGAGTAATTACAATGGCAAAAGGAAAAAGAAAAGTTCCTGATATTAACTCGAGTTCTACAGCGGACATCGCATTCTTGTTGCTCATTTTCTTCTTGATTACAACATCTATGGATACTGACCGTGGTTTGGCAAGACAATTGCCTCCTCCACCGGAAAAGGATCAGAAGTTGGATGATATTAAGTTGAAAGAGCGTAACGTATTGCCTGTCTTCCTGAACATGCAGGACCAGTTGATGTGTGGGAATGATTATATTACGATAGATCAGTTGCGTGCGAAAGCAAAGGAATTCATTGCTAATCCATATAACGATGAAAGCAAGCCGGAAAAATTTTCAATGAATGTTGAGTTTTTCGGTAACATGATGATTACTAAAAATCATGTTGTTTCTTTGCGTTGCGACCGTGGTTCTTCATACAAGGCATATCTTTCTGTACAGAATGAGCTGGTAGCTGCGTACAATGAGTTACGTGACGAATTGGCTCAGGAAAAATGGCAGAAGAATTATGCTAGTTTAGACGAAGAGCAGCAGAAATCAATTCGTGAAATTTATCCTCAGAAGATTTCTGAGGCAGAACCTAAAAAGTACGGAGAAAAGAAGTAATGGGAAAATTTAATAAGACTGGCAAACGTGAAATGCCGGCGTTGAACACTTCTTCTCTACCTGACCTTATCTTCACCTTGTTGTTCTTCTTCATGATTGTAACAACTATGCGTGAGGTAACATTGAAGGTTGAGTTTAAGGTTCCGCAGGCTACAGAATTGGAAAAGCTTGAAAAGAAATCTTTGGTTACGTTTATCTATGTAGGAAAACCTACTGCTGAGTTTCGTAAGAAATTAGGTAATGAAAGCCGTATCCAATTAAACGATAGTTATGCTGAAGTTGCTGAAATCCAAGATTACATTATTGGTGAACGTGCCAGTATGAAAGAAGAGGACCAACCGATGATGACTGTATCTTTGAAAGTTGACCAAGATACAAAAATGGGTATCGTAACTGATATCAAAGAAGCTCTTCGTAAAGCTTATGCATTGAAAATTAACTATTCTGCGCAACCGCGCCAGTAAGAAGTTAGTAAACTATATAAATAAAGGCTGCTTATCAGATAGGCAGCCTTTGTTTTTTATCTTACATTATATACTTCCTTGTATATATGCTCTTTTACATTCTCAAAATCTTTCTCGCATTGTAAATTACCGTAGGCCATGAGCATCATGGGAATGAAGTGATCTCCGGGTTTGTACGGTGGTTGCTGGTAGGGTTTCTTCCAGAGCGAGAATCCATGCCGTTGGTAGAAGTTGATACGGCGCTGTGCCATTTCTTCGACAGGTTGTTCTACTTCTAATATGATGGGATGTTTCAAATATTGGCACAAATGATTCAATACACTCTTTCCATACCCGCCATTTCGTTGTGTCGAGTCTATGGCGAAATGTTCTACATAAAAGAAATGTTTGAAATCCCAATAAGTAATGAACCCCACAGGAGTATTATCTTGTGCGATGATATTCGTGTGAAAATAGGTTTTAGTATCCGTGTAAGTGCGTTGTTCTTCTAATGTTCGGTATTCCTCTGAAGGGAATGAACTAGTCATCAGTTTTTCTACGTAATGATACAATGCTTTATCAGCCGTTGTAATGCGTTGAAGATTAATCATAAAATAAAATCTATTATTCTGTATAAAAGTTTATTATTCGTTGGATGGCACGTTGGCAAACCTGACAAAAAACAGGATATTCATTCGTTCGCATACGACAATCATCTGCCGGACGGAATATTCCCTTAGCAGAGTATCCCCCTCCTTCATATACCCCTACAGGATATTTTGTACTTTCAGAGGGTGGAGTAGGGATGGGCGTATCTTTCATCAGCATATCTTCCCATTTAGAGGCGAAATTAACTCGTGTGCTAATATTTTGCTCCCACGGTTCTATGTCCTTAGGATAAGTATCTGTCATGACATCATCGTCATAGAAATATTCGTCTCCAAGCCCTCCAAAGCTGTGTCCGAATTCATGTACTACTACTGGACAGAATTTAGGATGATGAGCTGTGGTAAGCGTATATGAGTTGTATATGCCACCTCCACCATACTCCTCTGTATTGGCTAAAATAATGATATGCTCGTAGGGAATTCCTGCCAATGCATCATGGATTGATTTTACACGAGGGGTGGTCAAGTATCGATCTGAATAGAAGGTGCTGAAATGTGAATTGAATGCAGTCCGTTTCCAGACGCCTAAGCGAGGAACACTTACTCCACGGTCTTCAGACGGACTTGCTACCGCCACGATATTAAAGCATTTTTTCATTGACTTAAATGGTTCATGAGAAAAGAGACTTTCACATGCAATGTTCGCATCTTTATAGAATGTATCCATCTCCTTTTGCGTATAGCCTTCGGCAAGGATAGCTACGTCGATACACTGGTCAGTACTTCCGTTTTGCAACAAGTAGGTATGAGGCGTGATGTGGGCGTTTCCTTTTTGATGTATCAAGATATCACTGGGATCTACTACGTGCTTCATACTTGCACGGATATTTCTGCGCGGGTCCAATAACGTTATTTCAATCTCTGCCGGCAGAAGCGGGTAGGGGACTAAGAAACTATTTTCGAATCCTTTTGTAACTGTTTTTGCCTCGTCTGTTTCGAGCCATTCTTGAAAAAGTGAAGAAAAGGAAGTCCTATAAATAATGGTGCCACTTGTTATATCACGCATCACAATTTGACCGTTTCCTTGTAAAGGCAGTTCAGATAAATGATGTTTTCTCCCTGCCCACGAGGGTAACGAAGAAAGTCCATCCAAACAGATTTCTTGTTTGGAAGCATTTCCCGTAAAAAGATAATCAATGCGCAAAGTTTTGTCCGCCAAATAATCACTGAATATCTGAGCTTGTAGAAATAGTGTGACAAATAAGCCCATTAAAAATAGCAAATACTTTTTCATAACCCTCTATTATTTAATCATTTTGCAAAGATACGCTCTTTAGAATTCATCTCCAATTTTTTTTAGAGCATCTAAATTCGTTTTACAAATGCGAATGTAAAGATTTTGATGAGGTTTTATTCTTTTTTTAGCAATAAAAGTTATAAACCGTATTTTAATTGGTAAAAAAATAGCTAACTTTGCATGTTGCCGTAAGATAATGCGGAATGTAGTATTTATTAATCATTAATAATTGAAATGGGACATCATCAATTGGATACTTTAGACGAGCAGATATTGAAGCTTATTGCCGATAATGCACGTATTCCTTTCCTTGAAGTGGCCAGAGCTTGTAATGTATCAGGAGCGGCCATTCATCAACGCATTCAAAAATTGACAAATTTAGGTATTTTGAAAGGTTCTGAATATGTCATCGACCCAGAAAAAATAGGATACGAAACCTGTGCCTATATCGGCATTTTTCTAAAAGATCCGGCTTCCTTCGATGCTGTAACAAGAGCCTTGGAAGCGATCCCGGAAATTGTAGAGTGTCATTTTACAACCGGGAAATATGATATGTTCATAAAACTATATGCCCGCAACAATCATCATCTGCTAAGCATTATCCATGATAAACTGCAACCATTAGGATTGGCTCGTACAGAAACGCTGATTTCCTTCAATGAAGCGATCAAACGCCAAATGCCGATAATAGTGGAAGGAGAATAAGGCAAATTTACCGACGAACATAGTCAACAAAATCATAAGAGCAGGGATGTTTCTCATCAATAGAATGAGATTCTCTGCTTTTTTCTTGCCATATGGTGGAATCTACTTTTGGAAAATAAGTATCTACCTGAGCAGCTTCTGCATCCACTTCTGTCAGGCAAAGAACGTCGGCCAATGGAAGTGCCTGTTGATATACACTGGCTCCTCCTATGATATAAATCTGCTCGTCCGAATGACAACTGTCCAGTGCTTCTTTCAAAGAAGAGAAAATTTCTGTATCCGGGTAAGATAAGCCTTTTTGGGAGGAGAGGACGATGTTGCGTCTATTGGGGAGAGCACCTTTGGGCAGAGACTCGAATGTTTTTCGTCCCATGACGATGGTGTTTCCTATGGTCAAGGCTTTGAAGCGTTTCAAATCATTAGGCAACCAGAACAATAGCTTGTTTTGATAACCGATACCATTCTTCCTATCTATTGCAGCGATAATATTAATCATACTTGTGCGGGTTATTTTATATGGAGAGCTATTGATTATACGGATACTTTTCCTGCAATGTGGGGATATGGATTATAATTTACTAACTCGAAATCCTCAAATTTAAAGTCAAAAATACTTTTGATGTCCGGGTTGATTTTCATTTGGGGTAAAATACGAGGTTCACGGGTGAGTTGTAATTTCACTTGCTCTAAATGATTCAGGTAGATGTGGGCATCTCCCAAAGTATGGATAAAATCTCCGGCTTTCAATCCGGTTACTTGTGCCATCATTTGTAAAAGCAAGGCGTAAGAGGCTATATTAAAGGGTACTCCTAAGAAGATGTCCGCACTACGTTGGTATAGTTGGAGACTTAATTTCCCATCTGCCACATAAAATTGGAAAAAAGCATGACAAGGAGGCAGATTCATAGTATCCAGATCACCTACATTCCAAGCACTAACCATAATACGACGGGAGTCAGGATGCTGCTTGATGGTTTCAACAGCTTCGCTTATTTGATCAATGGAACCGCCTTTGTAATTGGGCCATGAACGCCATTGATAGCCGTAAATATGGCCCAAATCTCCGTTCTCATCAGCCCATTCATTCCAAATCCGTACACCATTATCTTGTAGATATTTAATGTTGGTATCGCCGTTAAGAAACCATAGAAGTTCGTGTATGATAGATTTTAAATGGAGTTTCTTAGTGGTCGTGCAAGGGAATCCCTCCTCCATATTAAAGCGCATTTGATGTCCAAATACGCTGATAGTGCCTGTTCCGGTGCGATCGCTCTTCTCTATGCCTTCAGTGAGCACTCGGTTAAGCAAGTCTAAATATTGTTTCATGACAGTGTGCTTTTTTTATGTAGCTACAAAGGTAGAAAAATTCATTAATAATTAAAGGAAGGGTGTCAACAAGTTGCCAAACCATCCCACGAATTTTTTCCAAGGAGAACGCTCTTTCCAAACTTTTGGGGTTAATAAAGTACTGTTTTTCTTGTCTTGCTCAAACATTTGGTTCAATTGGTACGTGGTAGTAGGATCAAAAATGAAAGCATTCGTTTCATAATCATATCGCAGACTGCGGCTGTTGAGGTTGGCAGTACCTACCGTGCAGAAGGTGCTGTCTACCATCATGATTTTAGAATGGTGAAAACCGCCGTTGAAAAGATAAATTTTAGCACCTTTCTTCATCAGTTTGTGTGCAACGTAGAATGAAACTTCCGGAGTAAAATGGATATCCGATACAGCAGGAATCATAATTTCTACTTCTGTTCCTTTTTGTAATGCACTTTTAATAGATTTACGAATCGATTTTGTCGGTACAAAATAAGGATTAACAATCCGGATGTTTTTCTGTGCAGCTTGTATGGATGCAGCATAAGCATGACTGATGGAACGAGGAGTTTCACGTGGGGTACGATCAATGATGGCTACCTCTTCTGCAATGCTGTCAGGAAATTGCGGAAAGTCTGTGAAATAGGCGGGTCCTCCAATATGCTGTCCGGTTTCGCGATTCCACATGGTCAGAAAAATACCTTGAAGATAGCGTACAGCATCCCCCTCAACGTGTATGTGCATATCATGCCATTTCCCAATTTTAGGCAATCCGTTGATGTAATAGTCAGCTATATTCATACCTCCGGTATAACCTACTTTCCCATCGATTACAACGATTTTCCGATGGTCTCGGTGTATGGCATGGTTTACCCAAGGAAAATTGATAGGGTCGAATTTTACAATTTCAACACCACGGTCACGGATTGCTTTTAAATGACGTTTTTTCAAGGGTTTGTTATTGGACCAATTACCAAAAGCATCAAACAGGGCACGGACTTCCACACCTTCTTTTACTTTTTCAGCCAAGAGGTCGAATAGGGCGTTAGCAATGGAGTCGTTACGAAAATTGAAATATTCTAGATGGATGTGATGCTTGGCTTGACGAATGGTATGAAAAAGGTCAATAAATTTTTCACGACCGGTTGTCAACAACTTAACCTCATTGTTGTAAGTGACCGAAGCCCCCTTCTGTTGCAGGTATTTTATGAATAGAGTGTCACTTGATACTTGTCCACAAATTTTTCCAACAGAAAAAATGAATGCTATGATAAATAAAAAAGATTTCAAAACTTTCTCTTGTTATTTAGTTTTACAAGTGAGCAAAGATACAATATATCATTGAAATAAGCTGGTTCGTTCTATAAAAAAAAGTTTTGCGTCAAAACTTCCTTGTAAAACAGGTCTTTAGTGAAAAATTAGAAGGGTGTGTGAGTCTTTTTAGTTTAGACTACTTTTCGTTGTTTGCACTGCATGGCAAAGTTGCCTGCTATGCAAGTAAAATTTAGCATATAAGCTTTGTTTCTAAGAATAAAACCTTTGTCTTAAGGAAGCATAGGTACAAAGGCAAGTATTCATCGTAAGGATCTATGTATTTTATGCCAAGGTCGAAATTTTACGATACGCCAAATAAAGTAATACTACGACAGCTATTAATAATGATTTCGGATCAAGGTCTGTCACTCCATTTTGGAAAGTACTGTTAAATGTTTCGCGTAAGGCATCTAACACTAATTGTAATCCGTCTAAAGTGACAAACAATACCAATGCAAGAGTGACAGAAAAAGCAGTCCATAGCTGTGATAGACGGCGGCTGTGATCGGGTAGGCGGTGCATCACGCGACGGCTAAATCCATCGTCAGCTATTTTCTTCCGATTGTTGGTAAAGAATTGTTCTAAAAGTTTATCCTCATTTTCCATCATAACCATTTTGTTTTAAATAGGTAGCCATTTTTTCTTTTGCCCGCGAGAGATGGCTTTTTACAGTTCCCGCCGGAGATTGGGTAATTCCTGCAATCTTTTCAATGCTTTGGTCTTCCATATAGAAGAGAGTGATGCAGGTGCGTTCCATTTCTTTCAGGGTAGCCAATGCACGATAAATGTCCATGTGTTGACCCACGTCTTTTTGCAGCGTGCTGTATTGAGCATCCACTTGGCGTGAATCTAATTCATCCGTCTCTTTCCGGCTACGAATATAATCATAAAATACATTATAGGCAATTCGATAAAGCCAAGTGGAGAAACTGGATAAATTTTTGAACGAAGCAATGTTGCTGTAAGCTTTGATAAAAGTATCTTGTGCCAAGTCGTCACTCAATTCGCTGTTGCCGCAGGTTTGATGCAAAAAGAATCGACGCACGGGCGACTGATACTTCTTTACCAAAAGGTCGAAGGCCTTGGTGTTGTGAAACACCACGACCTGTGCGACTAACGATATGTCGTTGAGTTGACTCATTTTTCGTCGTTCTTCTTCTGTTGACTATAATGAATCACTAAGTGCCCAAAGCCGGTAAACATAACTAGCAGACCGATGCAGGCAATTCCGAATTGTCCGGTGATTGCCCAAAGAAAGATAAACAATCCGATGCCGGTGAAGATATTTTGGATGCCTTTGGTTCGAGTATTCTCTGCTTCAGAATTTTTAAATAAATTCTCCGGCAGTTGTTGTCCGTTGGCTAATGCCTGTTCTGCCAAGCGATATTTGGCTTTTCGGTTTTTGTAGCGGAAGATAAATACGATAAGTACAATGAGGATTGGAAACCCAAATACAAAGACGATGGCTGTGATGGCAATGATAGTTTCGGATGTGTTTCCGTCAAGAGTCAAACCGCTCCAACCATGGCTGTTGTGATGTTTCCAATTTTCAGAATCCTCGCTACGAGTCGTGCTGTTTTCATAAGTCATGATACTAAGCGTATCTGTCACTGTTTTACCGTCAATAACCGTATCTTGAAGTTCGATTACCCGTTTTTTATTTCCGAGCTCGTCATTTTCTGTAACGGTTCTGTTCACTCCATGCGCAAGTGTGCAATACATCATGGCAATCATCAATCCAAAAATGATACGTTTCATAATCTATGTTTTTTTTATTGTTTCTTTGTCAGTTAGACGAGGGGGCTCTCTATAAAGTTGCAAAGAGAAGTTTTTTTTTTGAATAATCTAGTAATAGGGCAGACTATTTCGTGAAAAGTGGCCCTCTTCGTAAGTTGTTTTTGCCTTTTAGGAGATCTTACTAAACTAACTTAATCGGAATTTTGCATTATCTTTGCCAACATAAATATTCAGAGCATGGAATTACCCGTAGCATTTACCGATTATACCCGTATCCTTATGGGTGCGGAAGAGTATGATAAACTGGCTGAAGCTTTAAAAGAAGAGCAGCCCATCAGTATTAGGCTGAATGAAACTAAATTAAAAGAAGTACTGCCCGACATTTTGCGTTCCTCTTTTCAGCCTGTTCTCTGGTCTGATAGCGGATTTTACCTTCCTAATCGTCTGACTTTCACTTTTGATCCTTTATTTCATGCCGGATGTTATTATGTGCAGGAAGCGGCTTCCATGTTTGTAGAGCAGGTTGTAAAGCAGTATGTTGCAGAGGAACCAGTAGTAATGCTCGATCTTTGCGCGGCTCCTGGAGGTAAATCAACTCACATCCGTAGTGTGTTGCCTAAAGGCAGTCTATTGGTTGCTAATGAAGTAATTCGTAATCGTTCGCAAATATTAGCGGAGAACCTCACCAAATGGGGATATCCTGAAGTGGTAGTAACCAATAATGACCCGATAGATTTTTCTTCTTTGAAAGATTTTTTTGATGTCGTTTTAGCAGATGTTCCTTGTTCCGGTGAAGGTATGTTCCGTAAAGATGCTGTGGCTGTGAATGAGTGGAGTCCGGAGAATGTGAAAATTTGTTGGCAACGTCAACGCCGTATCATCTCGGATATATGGGGTTCACTGAAATCCGGCGGACTACTTATTTATAGTACATGCACTTATAATAGTAAGGAAAACGAAGAAAACATTCGTTGGATGCGGGATGAGTTTGATGCAGAGATATTACCATTAGAAGTTTCGAAAAGTTGGAATATAACAGGGAATCTGTTATCTGACGAAGCGTTTCCTGTTTACCACTTTCTGCCACATAAAACAAAAGGGGAGGGCTTTTTTCTGGCAGTTCTTCGGAAACCAGAGATGAATATCTCTAAAATTTGGAATGAACCAGCCTCTTTACGAGAAAAGGGACGCAAGTATCAAGGGAAAGGGGCAAAAACTGTAGAACCTTCCAAAGAACAGCTTTCGAAAATCAGTGAATGGCTTTTGATGCCGGATGATTATGAATTGCTTGTGAACAGCCATAGCGTCAGTGCTTTTCCCAAATGCTATCTTGCCGAACTGACTCGTTTACGCTCCTCATTGCGAGTTCTACAAGCAGGTGTGAATATAGCTGAGTTAAAAGGAAAAGATTGGATACCGGAGCACGCTCTTGCTATGAGCCTGTCACTGAATCCAGAGGCTTTTGTCCGCGAAGAGGTCAGCTATGAACAAGCAATAGCTTATCTCCGTAAAGAAGCGGTTACATTGATAGAAACAGTTCCTCGTGGAGTGGTTTTGCTCACTTATCGGAAGATTCCTTTAGGATTTGTCAAAAATATAGGAAATCGTGCTAATAATCTCTATCCACAGGAGTGGAGAATCCGGAGTGGGTATTTGCCGAGGGAGGTGTTGGAATTGGGGAAGTGATAAGTACTTTTCCTTTTGGCTTGCCCCGAAAGGAAAAATACCAAAAAGAAAGGGGCACGGGCTTCGGTTACGATGCTACTGCCAGACGCAGACGGGGCGAAAACTCGCATTTTGTGTTCAGAGAAACGCTCCTTGACTACGCCTGACAGTATCTCCGCTGACGCACCTATACCTAGGCCCGAAGGCTGCACGATGGAAAGGCTACTGCAATGTAGACTTGATTCTTTTTCGTTGTGATAATCAAAATGAAGAAAGATGGATTAAAGTTTTGATTTGAATAGTTGTGCCATTGCTTTCTGATACTGATTTTCTAGTTGGAGAAGATTCATTTTGCTTTGATAAACTACTGAAATTTCTACAAAATATTCAATCATACTAATTTGTCCTCCCATGAGTGCTTGTTTTAAGAGGGTTAAATCTTGCTGCTGTGCGAAGGTACGTTCATATTCTTCCATGGAAGTATGCAGATTACGGGCTTCTTCATAAAGTTGCCATAGGTTGGAACTGGCTTGCAAGGTGGAATTTTCTTTCTGATAATCAATGTTGAGAGCTTGGAATTTGGCTATTTTTACTTTGCTTCTGTTTTCAAATATAGGAAAAGAAAAACCTACCACTACACCGTTCAATGAGTGACCACTTTCGGTATTACGACGATAACCTAATTCCAGTTTAGGCAACCAGCCTTGTTTGCTTGCAGAAATCTGCTTACGGGCAGCGGCACTCTCTCCATGGAGCGATTGCAAAGTGGGGTCTATAGCGAGAAGTTCATCGCATATTTGCTGGAAGTTGATAGGCAATGGGGTAACGGGATATTCTGTTAAACCAAGGGTCTCGGTAATGGGAAGGTTACCGATGGTTAAGGTTTGATTACCATTTAGGACTGTGAGCTCCTTTAACTTATTCTTCAGTGCGGTTGCGTTCATGCGAGCTTCGGTACGCACATTCAGTAATTCCAGATTGGTTTTATTGGTTTCCATTGCGTTGGCATCTCCGGTTTCCAGGCGCTTGATGTACATGGCAGATAATTCTTCTGCATTTTTTAAACGTTCGCTAAGAAGAACTTGCTGGCGCTGTAGCATAATGATGTCCAAGCATATTTCTTTGGCTCGAAGTAATATTTGCTGACGGAAGGCTATGGCTTGGGCATCCAGTGCGCTGGTTTTCAGGCGATTCATTTTTCCACGAGTGGTGTAAAGTGTAGGAAAATCAAAACTTTGGGAGATAACCAATTCTCCTACAGTTTCATCACTGTTTTTTGAATCCCAAAGATACGAATAAGACAAAGTTGGATCAGCTAGATTGTTGCTCGTTCTACTTTCCAACTTTTGGGAAGAAATGAGTTGGGCATTGGCTTGCAATTCTTTATTATTTGCTTCAATTTGCTGGAGTACGGTATCAATGCCTGAGCTTTGTGCGCTCATCCCCACAATAGTGAGGATGGCAGCACTGAATATATAGATTTTTTTATTCATTGTCTGAAGTTTTAGGAGATGGATTACGGTGCATCATCAGATATACAATCGGGATGATAAAACCGTTCAGAAACGTAGAAGTCAAGAGTCCACCTAAGATAACCTTTGCCATTGGACTCTGTATCTCATTGCCAGGTAAATCACCACTGATTGCCAGTGGAATAAGTGCCAGAGCAGAAGAGAGAGCCGTCATCAAAATTGGATTGAGGCGATCGAGAGAACCACGGATTACGCTGTCGTAAACATCGTAGCCTTCTTCGCGCTGCAAATGATTGTAATGACTAATTAACAACATACCGTTTCGGGTGGCAATACCAAAAAGAGAGATAAAACCGATAATGGCCGGAATACTTATTTCACCCGTGGTAATGAGTAGTGCGAATACGCCACCAATCAAGGCCAATGGTAAATTAATAAGAATGATGATACTCTCTTGTACACTGCGAAATTCATGATAAAGTAACAAGAAGATGATGACGATGGATATGAAGGAGGTCAATGCCAAAGTGCGACTGGCTGCTTGTTCGCTTTCAAACTGTCCTCCATATTCAATGTGATAACCTTCCGGTAGTTTGATTTGTTCGTCCACCCGGTCTTGAATATCATTGACTATACTTCCCAAATCACGATCTGCCACGTTGGCGGAGATTACAATCTTACGTTTTACGTTTTCACGACTGATAGTGTTGGGACCCATTACGGAACGGACTTCAGCTACATAATTCAGAGGTATTTTTTGTCCGTCACCGGTATCAATCATCAGATTGCGTATTTTATCTGTCTCGTCGCGTAAGTCATCCTTAACTCGTACCGTGAGGTCGAAAGTTTTCCCTTGTTCATATACTTGTGAAACTGCTTCACCTGCCAAATTGACGTTGACAAACTCTGAAAAATCAGGCAAAGAAATACCGTATTTGGCTAGCATTTCCCGTTTGGGAGCGATGATAAGCTGTGGACGTTCAATCTGCTGTTCCACATTTAGGTCAGCAATGCCAGGAATATCCAAAATGCTGTTCTTGATTTCGTTTCCTAGCGTGAACATGCGATTCAAATCATCACCAAACAACTTGATGGCTATGTTGGCTTTGGTTCCTGATAACATGGCATCGATGCGGTGGCTGATGGGCTGTCCTATTTCAATGCTAGCTCCTGTGATGGTTCCGAGCTTTTCACGTACCTCGACAATTAACTCGCTACGCGAACGATTTTTCAATTCGAACGGTGCTTCTATTTCAGAGACATTCACGCCCAGAGCATGCTCATCTAATTCTGCGCGTCCTGTTTTGCGAGCAACGGTCTGTATTTCTGGAATGGAAAGAAGCAGTAGTTCAGCGCGCTTCCCCATTTTATCACTTTCTTCCAGTGAAATGCCGGGAAGGGAAGAAATATTTATGGTAAAGGAACCTTCATTGAATGGGGGGAGGAAAGAGCGTCCTAGAGTGAAGAAGCAGATGAAAGCCACTATAAACAAAGTGATGGTACCTCCAAGTACACTTTTCTTGTGTCTCAAGACAAAGGTTAAAGCGACAGAATACCATTGTTTCATTTTGCGTGCCACAATAGACTCTCCAGTAGTATTCTCTTTTTTTATTTTATCTTTCCCCAATAGATAAGAGCAAAGAACAGGAGTGACCGTTAATGCTACTAAGGTGGATGCAACCAATGCAACGATGAACGCAATACCTAGTGGTACCAACATGCGCCCTTCCATATCGCTCAAGAAAAATAAGGGAATAAAACTTACTACAATAATGAGAGTAGAGTTTAGAATAGGCATACGTACCTCTTTGGAAGCATTGAATACGACATCCAATATAGGGAGTCTTTCTTCGACCAGTTTTAACCGGTTTTCTCGCAGACGCTTGTAAACGTTTTCCACATCCACAATGGCATCATCTACCAATGAGCCGATAGCGATAGCCATACCTCCGAGACTCATTGTATTAATAGTGAATCCCATGTAGTAAAGTGCCAGTAAGGAAGCGATTAGAGAAAGTGGGAGTGTTACCAGCGAAATGATGGTGGTACGTACATTGGCAAGGAACAGAAAGAGTACGATTACAACAAAAACACCTCCTTCAAGAAGGGATTTCTGAACATTACCGATCGAGTTTTCTATAAAGTGACTTTGGCGGAAAATATCTGTAGATACTTTTACATCAGGTGGCAGATTCTTTTGCAAATCTTTTAGCGAACTCTCTAATTTGTCTGTAAGATCCAATGTGCTGGTGAAGGGCTGTTTAGTTACAGTCATAAGTACGGCCGGTTTTCCTCGTTCGGAGGCCGTACCTAATTTGGGTGATTTGGCTCCGATACGCACATCCGCAATATCTTCCAATAGAATGGGAGCACCGATTGTACCGTTGCTGCGCACTACTGCACGTGCTAGCTGTTCCACACGACTTGTCGAAAGCAAACCGCGAACAATGTACTCGTTGCCATATTCATATAGTACTCCTCCATTAGCATTTAAATTCATTTCGCGGGTTACGTTCATGACTTCACTCAAGGCTACTCCGTAGTGGCGCATGCGTTCCGGATCGAGTTGTATTTGATACTCCTTGATGTCTCCGCCAAGTACGGCAACCTGTGCTACGCCCCCCGTGGAAAGCAATCGTGGACGTATGGTCCAATCGGCAATGGTACGTAAATCCAACATGGAAGTGGAATCTGCTGTCAATCCTATGATCAACATTTCGCCAAGAATGGAAGATTGTGGTCCAAGGGTTGGTTTGCCTACATTGGCAGGTAATGATTCATTTACTACTGCCAGCTTCTCACTAACAATCTGGCGAGCCAGATAAATATCTGTATCCCAATCAAATTCAACCCAGACTACAGAGAATCCATTGGTTGAGGAGGAGCGTACACGACGCACACCCGTTGCACCATTTACAGCTGTTTCTACCGGGAAAGTAACCAGTTGTTCCACTTCTTCCGCTGCCATACCGTTGGCTTCGGTCATAATAACCACAGTGGGAGCGTTAAGGTCGGGAAATACATCTACTTCCGTATGCATAGCGGTGTAGGTGCCGCCAATCAATAGCAGGACTGATGCTACAAGCACCAAGATTCGGTTGTGAAGAGAAAAATGTATTATTTTGTTTAACATGATGATAGGCTTACTGTCTTAGTGTTCATGACTATGTGCCGGTATCGCATTGCTTGTCGATGCCAGCTTTACTTGAAAAGCTCCTTTGGTAACTACACGGTCACCAGTCTTTATGCCGGAAAGTATTTGCACGCTTTCGCCATTATCTGCCCCAAGAGTAACCAACTGTTTTTTATAGCCTTCCTTATCTAATTGTAAATAGGCAAAGAAACTGCCTTGTTCTTCGGTCAACGCACTATGAGGCAGAGATATCACATTCTCCATAGCTGATGAAAGCAAGAATATCTCTACAAATGCTCCTGGAATGATATCGCCTTTGTTGTCAAATTCAAATGTTACGGGAACATAATAACCGTTTTCATCCGATGCTTTACCATAAGAAAGCATACGCCCGTTTAAATCTTTAAGAGCATATAGCTTGTGGTTATAAGGAGTTCTGAAATTAGCAGAACCAATTGTGTTCAGATAAGGATAATATTTTTCTGAAACATCGGCACGAAGGAAGAGTCTACGATTTTGAGTTATGCTAACTAGTGGCTGGCCTATACTTACATAGTCTCCCTCTTTCACTAATAGACTTTTAACGTATCCACCGATGGGTGAAGTTACGATTTGTCCGCTGGCCGACTGATTTTTGGCAACAGCCTCATAGCTAATACGGGCATTTTCATAGTTCTGCTTGACTTGTGTAAATTCCTTCTCAGACACAATTTTGTTGCTTACAAGAGCTTTCATGCGCTCATATTCCTTTTTGGAAACTTCGTAAGCAATTCGTGCTTTTTCTACCGGATCACCTTCTGCCATATTTCGAGATGACAGAACTACCAAAGGTGTTCCTTTGTTCACACTGATCCCTTCTATTACTTTTCCTTTGAAAGAGACTACACCTGCTACTGTAGCTACAGCGACACTTTCATCTCCTTGGGCTGCGATTACCTGACCGCTGGTTTTGATTACTTGGTGGAAAGTTTCCGGTTTTATGATTTGACTTTCCACGCCGGCTGCTTGAGCCTTTTCAGGAGATAGAATGATTTCGTCTCCGTCTCCTCCTTGAGTTGCATTTTCGTCTTTGTGACCTTCATGGTCATGATCGTGTCCTTCATGGTCGTGATCATGCCCTCCCCCACATTGTTCTTCTGTGGCGTGATTATGCCCTTCATGATTTTCTCCGGACTTACTGTTACAGGAGCCTAGAAGATATAGACCTAAGACTCCCATGAAAATAATTTTTTTCATGATGATAGTTTTTGCTCTTACTTTTTGAAATTACTGTTTCTCTATAGAGGCTATGCGCCAAGAAGAGCATATGGAGGGGCACGGAGTCCCGTAGCACGTGTGATACATGTGCCGTGAAGAAATTCTATGTAAATACGATCTTGCCTTTTTAGGTCATTTTCGGGCAAAACTAATAGTTTAGAGATGGATTCAAAGAAAAGAGTGACTGTCCACGGTATATTGGGGTGTGCCCATGCATCATTATCCGAACTAGGTGTCTGTTGCACGATATTTGTGGTCACACATCCTGTGTTGCAGCAATGTTTATCAGCAGGGGTATGGCGATGCTCACAACAATTTGCTGCAAGATCGTCTTTCATGCAAACCAATCCATCGGAGTGGTGATGGTGAGGGATGACAGGTACTGCCAGCATAACCATGCTGATGAAAAACAGGAAGTAAGTGATGTACCGTTTCTTCTTCATTCAATTATATTGAGCGAATGCAAATATAGATGTTAATGATTAAACTACCAAATGATAAATATTAAAAAGGCTGGAATAGTTCGTTGAGGGCTTCGGTGATGCTTGGATGAGTGAAAATAAAATCGCGCAAGAAGCTGTAGTGTTGTCCTGTTTTCATGGTTACTGCAACTGTATTGATTACTTCCGGTGCATTGGCACAGAACAGTGTACAACCTATAATTTGCCCGGTATGTGCATTGATAACAGCTTTAAGCATGCCATCGATGTTTTGTAACGTATGAGTATGAGGCACTACAGAGGCGGGAAAGCGTGACACTTGGATAAAAAAACTACGCTTGACGGCTTCTTCTTCTGTCAATCCCACATGTGCCAATGGAGGATTGGTAAAGATGGCAAAAGGGATAGGGTGACGGTCTTTTGTGCTTCGTGATTTATCTCCAAACAATTTATTGCAGATGATGCGAGTATCATCAATTGATAGATAGTCATAGGGTTCACCTCCTGTCACATCCCCTAGTGCCCAAACATGTGGAGTGGTGGTTTGAAGATATTCATTAACAAGGATGGCTCCTCGTTCATTCATTTTCACACCAGCTTTGTCTATGTTTAGTTCGTCAATCATGGGTCTGCGTCCTGTAGCAAGGAGAAGTGCATCTCCCTCCAAGTAATAAGGAATACGATCAGAGCCATCTGTATAAGTTAACGTAATGCCGTCAGCCGTATCATATATAGCTTGAGCACGTACATTCAGATGGATATTGATGCCTCTACGTTTCAACGATTCTATCATGGAGGTTGCAATATCCCGATCTATTTCAGGAAGAAAACGATTGTCGGTTTCCAATATAGATACGTCACTTCCAAGGTTCGCGTACCTGGTAGCAAATTCTAACCCGATGGTTCCTGCACCAATAACAAGCAAGCGTTTAGGCACCTGAGATAATTGCGGTAACGATTCACTGGTATATACATGTTTACTTTCATTGAGTCCTTCAATGGTCGGTATAATCGGAATCGAACCGGCATTGATAAAGATTTCCTTTCCTCTCAGAACTGTATCTTGTTTGTCAGAAACAACGTGAATGGTGTTTTCCGATAGAAAAGAGGCTGTGCCATCATACAAGGTGATGTTGGTATGAGTCTTTAGAGTCTCATTATGTCTTTCACGAAGGAAGTTCACTTTGTTGCTTTTTCGTGCAATAGCGTGTGTGTAGAATGGAGGAGAATGCTCTATGATCGCAACTTTCCAGTTGCGATCAGCTAATTCAATAGCTAATTTTTTTCCGCCTTGGTCGTATCCTATAAATATTGCATCATATTGCTTCATTTTACTCTCTATTAGTTAAGTGGTTAGTAAAATAAAACAATATGAAACAACTATTTGTTCGTGAGAGATGGGGAATGAATAGTTATCGTTCCAATTCGCGAAGAGAATCCATTTTCTTCTTCTCAAGAAACTCATAGATACCACTTAAATGCTCCTTCACTTGTTTGTTCCCGAACTCATAAACTTTGGTAGCTAATCCGTCAAGGAAGTCACGATCATGACTTACTAAGATGAGTGTGCCGTCAAAATCCAAGAGAGCCTGTTTCAGAATATCTTTGGTCTTCATATCCAGATGATTGGTAGGCTCATCTAGTATAAGCAGGTTGATTGGTTCAAGCAATAACTTAATCATGGCGAGGCGTGTACGTTCTCCGCCGGACAACACTTTAACTTTTTTCATGGACTCATCCGGGCCGCCAAACATAAAGGCGCCCAGTAGGTCGCGTATCTTATTACGTATTTCTCCTTTAGCAACATCGTCGATGGTTTGGAATACGGTTAAATTTTCATCCAATAAAGAAGCTTGATTTTGTGCAAAGTAGCCTATCTGTATGTTATGTCCTAGCGCAAGAGTACCCTCATGTTCTATCTCTTTCATGATGCACTTCACAAGGGTGGATTTTCCTTCACCGTTTTTACCTACAAAAGCAACTTTGTCGCCTCTTTCTATCATCAAAGTAGCATTCTTAAAAACAACTTTGTCACCGTAAGTTTTTCCTACTCCCTCCATGGTGACCGGATAGTTTCCCGATCGAGGAGAAGCTGGGAATTTCAGACGCAAGGCTGAGGTGTCTTCTTCATCCACCTCCAACAACTCTAACTTTTCCAACATCTTTACACGACTTTGTACTTGCAGGGTTTTGGAATATGTACCTTTGAAGCGTTCAATAAATTCTTTGGTTTCGGCGATGTACTTCTGTTGTTCATCATAGGCTTTTTGTTGCTGCTCACGGCGCTCTTTACGCAATTCCAAGTATTTGGAATAATTTACTTTATAGTCGTAGATACGCCCCATAGTCACTTCGATGGTGCGAGTTGTGATGTTGTCCACAAACTTACGGTCGTGGCTAATAACAATAACAGCTTTCCCATTATTGACAAGAAAGTCTTCCAACCATTGGATGGATTCAATATCAAGATGGTTTGTTGGTTCATCCAATAGCAACACATCGGGTTTCTGTAGTAACAACTTGGCAAGTTCGATGCGCATGCGCCATCCGCCGCTGAAATCGCTAGTCTGGCGGTTGAAATCCTCGCGGGTGAAACCAAGTCCGAGTAGCGCCTTTTCTACATCTTCTTCGTAATTGGTAGCGTCGATGGCATAGAACTTTTCGCTCAAGGTGGAGACTGTTTCAATAAGTTCCATATAACTGTCACTTTCGTAATCGGTACGGGTCTCTAGTTCTTTATTGAAGCGTTCTATCTGAGCTTCCATCTCGTGTAGATGAGCAAAAGCTTGTGCCGTTTCCTGGAAAACAGTGCGTCCGTCTTCCGTCATTAAATGCTGTGGAAGGTACGCGATGACGCAATCTTTTGGAGCTGATATTTTGCCACGTGTAGGCTGTCTGGCACCCGCTAGTATTTTCAACAAGGTACTTTTTCCAGCACCGTTTTTTCCCATTAAGGCAATACGGTCTTTTTCGTTGATGACGAAGGATATATCACTAAATAAGGTGGTGCCGCCAAATTCTACGGCGAGTCCGTCTATAGAAATCATTATTCAAACTTTAAAATGAGGTGCAAAGATAATGTAATTTTCCGATTAAATAAGAGTCGTAAAAATGAGTTTCCCTAATGGGTGTTAGAGAATTATCTACACTGAGAGATTGAATAGAATAAACGAGTCAGTTTTGAAGCTGAGATATAGCGTTATCTTGCTAAAAAATAATGCTATTCTATTATTTTTTATATCTTTGCCTCGTTCAATACAAAAAGCAAAAGCCATGGAATTAGAGAATAGTACAAATGACTACCGCCCACTTATTTTAGTTGCGGAAGATGACGAAAGTAATTTTAAATTAATTAAAGCGATCATTGGTAAGAAGTGCGAAATAATGTGGGCTAAGAATGGCGAAGAAATTGTTTCTTTATTCAAAGAGAATCGTGAAAAGGCGGAAGCTATTTTGATGGACATTAAGATGCCCATTATGAATGGCTTGGATGCTACAGAGCATATTCGTCAGGAAGAAAAAAGACTCCCTATTATAATGCAAACTGCTTATGCTTTTACGGCTGATCGTGAGAGGGCTTTAGAGTGCGGAGCTTCGGAAGTGTTGGTGAAACCTATCACGATGAACGCTTTACGTACTTGTTTGAGTCGGTATCTACCGAAACTAATGTGGCAATAAATTCAGATTTATATTTGACAAAAAAGCAGGGCGACTTCGTGAGAAATCGCCCTGCTTTTTTGTCTAGGCAGAGGTGATTTTCTACTTTATTTTTTAGCTTATCTTGAATTATTTCTCAAATGACTACTATTTTATTCTTCCTCCGCAGAGCCAGTGTTGAGTGTAGTACTTTTCTTTAAGATCGCTAATAATAACCCCTTGATTCGTACTGGCATGGATAAATTTTCCATTTTTGAGGTAAATGCCTACATGTGCCACTTTTTTGCGAGAAGTAGGGCTTGTGAAAAATACTAAATCTCCCTCACGTAAATTGCGGTGGAATACTTTGTTACTTTCCTTTAATTGTCCGTCTGTGCTTCTTGACAGGCGAGTACGGTAAACTTTCTTATAAAGTTGCGATGCTAATCCCGAACAGTCTGTACCACGTTGATTGTCACCGCCTGCTCGATAAGGAGTTCCTATCCATTCAGAGGCATTGAGGTACAGTTTGTGATTGTCTTCCAACTCAATATCTATTCCCATGCGGATAGAGGCTTGTGCCAGTGCTTTGTAGTCAAGATGTGGTGCAGAAGTATGGCAGGAAGATAAGCCAATGGACAGACCAATCAGGACAAGTATATAAGAAAGGGGTTGTTTCATGCTTTTACTTAGTTGTCTACTTCATCCTGCGATTGAATAAGAGTTACTTCTTGCGGTTCTGCCACAATTTCTTCTTCCACACTGATATTGAAATAATCTTCCAGCTCTTTTTCAGCAGAATTGTTCTCATTCTGGATATCGCGAATTATCACGCCATGCTCCAACAAAGCTATTCGAGGGCATACATCTACCGTGTGATTTAAGTTGTGACTGGAAATGATGACGGTGGCCCCATGTTCCTCATTGTATTTCTTGAGTAGATGTTTGATGACAGATTGAGAACTTGGATCCAGAAAATTGAAAGGTTCGTCTAATATCAATAACTGCGGATGATGGAGCATGGCAGAGATAATACCAATTTTTTGTTTGTTTCCAGCAGAAAAGTTACGGATAAACTTCTTTTGTCCGACTACTTCCCCATTCATAAAACGCTCAAAAGGAACAAGACGTTCATTTACTTCTTCTTTTTTCAGACCATACATTTTACCGATGAAATAGAAATATTCTTCGGGAGTGAGGTAATCTATTAGAAAACCATCATCAATGAAGGCTCCGGTAAAACTTTTCCAGTCTTCACTCTTGCTAACATCAATGTCGTGAATAGTTACATTACCATGATCTGTCTGTAGCAGATCTAGTATCAGTCGAAAAAGGGTCGTTTTGCCGGCACCGTTATTGCCTACCAATCCCAACATGTCACCTTGATTGATGATGTACTTATTTATATCTACGGCTTTCTTCTCGCCGAAATTCTTTTGCAAATTATTAATTTGAATCATGATTTTTGTTATAAATGATTGGTGATCTGTGATTAGTTATTGTCTGCTGTCTCTGAAACCTTCCATGTTTTTGTAACGGCGCTTCATGAATCGCTGGTATACATTCTTTAGCCAAAAGCGAGAGGTAAGAATAAAACCTCCACCCACGACAATCAATATCCAAGCAGTAACGGTAGACCCCCATGCAGCTACCAATACTATATTTAATATGAGAGGAACCCCAAAAGCCGCACCGGCAATAAGATTTTGTAGGCCTGTTCCCATATTTTGGCGATTGGTCATTTTAGCATTCAGATCGACAGTCTTGTTGTTGTACACCGCCAATTGGAACAGACAGAAATAAACACAACCTGCCACAAATATAGCCCAAGAGATGCAACTTAACACTGATAATTTTCCAGTGGCCATGGCCGGTATCATTAATATCAAAGGTATGAGTATAGCAACACTATATAATGTATATTTAGCACGAAGCAATGCATAGATCGATTCTTTGCGACTCATTAATCCATCAATATAATTCCCCTCATAACTCATTAAACTGGATAGGAAGAGAATGCCAAAGATGACAAAATTATAGACCATGATGAAGTTTTTCATTCCTTTTCCATCATATACTTCGGTAAAACTCAACACGCAGCTGAAAGCTACGACTACAATGACAACTGTTCGTAAGGAAGTTTTGCAGACTTTGTTGCGCAACAGCAGTTTTAATTCTAATCTCATGTATTCTCCGATTTCTCCATAGCGATCAAGAAATTTAAATTCGGATACATGCTTGATTTTTGTGTCTTCTACTTTGTTAATCTCGTTGTAAATCAAACGATTCATTAGCTGGCGATTGATAAACCACATGACAGCAATGAATACCAACAGTCCAATAAAAGTCAGTAGATTGCCGGTGATGAAATTTTCTCCCAATTCGGTGGAAAGGTCGAATAGTGGACTTTTGTCTGGGATAAACAGAGCAGCGGCAAATCCACCATAGATCAGTATGGGAAGAGTTACCCACCAGATGCGTTCGTTCATGAGCGTACGGCATAACAAAAACCAATAGTTGTTGAATATCATCAGAAACCAGATGCCGATACAGTATGTCAGAACTCCTGTCACACCATAAAATTTAGTAATTGTGAGGATGGCAAATGGAACAAAAAAGAAAAGCCAAATCAAGTTGAAACCGTTCAGACCGGAGCGTATCAGCAGAAAGTCAATCAGCCGATTTCGCTTGATAGGAAGCAGTAAATAAGGCTTTACTTCCTGTGTCGGTGTTTTCTGAAAAGGAAAACGGGCCAAAAAATCTAAAGCAAGAATAAAAATTAATCCGCTGTTCAGAACATGGTAGGCCTCGGTGGCACCACCATCAAATGCAAAGGCTAAAGTACTACCAAAAAAGATGAGGTAGCCTGCCCAGAAAACAGCCATGAAATACATCCAGAACTTTCCGAATTTGTTCTTTTCGTACATCGGATTGCGTTGGGCTGCCAATTTTCCGTGCTTGCGTAGTTCTAAAAATAGACTCATTGTATGTAGATTTGAGTAGGTGAAAAAAGGCTGCGCTGCTTTTCAGGAACAACGCAGCCTTTTCTGCTAAGATTCTTATTTCTCTTCGGGGCTTATCATTGATACCTCTATTTCATTCTTTTGCTTAAACAAATCATCAGCAAATTTCTGGATATCTTTTATGGTTATACTGCTTACTACTTGAGCGAAGTCTTTTATCGGATTCATGCCGGTAAATAGATACTCGTCAATGCTGTTCAACCAATAGCGATTTTCTTTTAAATTTTCTGTATGTTTCTTCAACATGAACTCTTTCACTTTGTTTAGATCAACTTCGGATGGACCGATTTTAGTGATGTTTTCAAGTTCTGCAAAGATGATTTTCATCAGCTTTTCTCTTTTTTCGGGCGCTGTATCAAATATAATCTGAATAATAGCTTTTTCTTTTGGATATTTAATGAGTTGATTGCCTACATAAACACCGTAAGTGCCGCCTTCATCTTCACGCACCTTGGCGGTATATACTAAATCAAGAATCTGGCTGGTCATATCCAATAAAATATTATTTTTCAAATCATATTTGCAGTTTCCACTCAGTAAAACGAAGTTGGAAGCCTTGGTTGTTTCTTGCTTTCTGATGAATTCATTTTTGTACACTCCCTGGCGCATTTCAATTTTGTTGTCTGTAAATGACTCTTTGCGGTTGGTTGTAGGCAAAGAACCCAGATATTCTTGAATCAGAGGTTTCATTTGCTCTACATCTACATTGCCTACAAAAATGAAAGTAAAGTCGCTGGCATCTTTAAAACGATCATTATACATGGACAGGATTTTGTCATAGTCCATCTGGTCAATCATGTCAGCTTTGACTCTCACCTTTCTGGGATGATTCATGTACATACCTGCTTGGACTGAGTCGCTGAAGGCTACTTGCGGATTCATTTCCATGTTCTGCAATGCTGCTTTGTTACGGCTTTTGTAAGACGCAAACGCATCATTGTCGCGACGCGGGGCAGTGAAAGTCAGATAAGTCAACTGCATCATAGTTTCAAAATCTTTCGGTGAACAGCTACCGTTAACAGCTTCAGTTTTGTCACCGATGCCATAGCTTACGGAAGCTTTCTTGCCTGCCAATACCTTTTCCAAGTCTACAGCACTGAAGTTGCCCAAGCCACCCACTCCAACAGCATCCAATCCGTTGATGTTAATAATTTCCGAAGTGGGGAACAGAGAACTACCGCCTAAACTTACGCCTTTCATGCGAATTTCGTCGGCTTTGAAATCTGTTTTCTTGATGATTACTTTGACCCCGTTTGATAACGTCAACAAGGTAGCATCGAATAAATCATCTGTTTTTTCGGAAACAATTTTACCTCCTTTCGGAGCTTCTTTCATTAAGGGCTCATCAGAAACCTTATCTACATATGCAGCCAGTTTCTCTGCTTTAATGTCTTTCAAAATTTGCTTGATGTCATCTTCTGTCGGCATTTTTAATCCTTCCTTTTGAGGGGCGAGGATGGCAACAACTTGATTGCTGTCGGTTACGAGTTCTTGCATGATCTGATTCAGAACTGTTACCGGAATAGCAGGAGCTATTTGGTTGATGATGGTATATTCGTTTTCGATGCCCGGAATAGGTTCGTTGTCGAGGAAATGGCGTACATATTCGTTTACGTACTCTTCGTTTTTACGTTTATCCCGCTCGTTATAAGCCGATTCCAACTGACGCAGGTATTCAGCACGAGCACGGTTATATTCTGTTTCAGTAAAACCAAATTGGCGTGCACGCTCTGTTTCGCGAAGGAGAGTTATAATACCATTTTCAATGGCATCTTCTTTGCAGACAACAATACCTGTAAACGCATCTTTAGTTTTGGCTACAAAGAAGTTACCATCATAGGACCCTGCATAGATATACGGAGGAATGGCAGTCTGTGCCAACTCATTCAAACGTGCATTCAGCATCTTGGTGATGAGATTGGTAGCATAATTTTGTACCAAATAACCCATATTGTCTTTTTGATCATCCGGTGTAGCTTCATGTTTATTAAAAATGATTGCTTGAATATTGGGTTGTTCCTTGTCCTGATGAATCAGAACGATAGGTTCTTTATTGTCATTTACCGGATAATATTCACGCTTCACGGCATTGGGCTGAGCAGGAATATCAGAGAACATCTTTTTAATTTGAGCTTCGATGGCGTCCAAGTCTATATCGCCTACTACAACGATACCTTGCAAGTCAGGGCGATACCATTTTTCGTAATAATCTCTCAACGTTTGAGCTTTGAAATTCATGATCACGTCCATTGTTCCAATAGGAAAACAGTGAGCATATTTTGTTCCTTCAAACATGATTGGAAGCATCTTCTCTTGAAAACGTTGTGTGGCACTCATACGGGTACGCCATTCTTCATTAATTACGCCGCGTTCTTTATCGATTTCCTTCGGATCTAGGGTTAAATCGTTGCTCCAATCGTGCAAAATTAGTAAACAAGAGTCGATAGCTCCTGGAGTGGTAACAGGAACATTGGAAATATTATAGACTGTTTCGTCAATAGAAGTATAAGCATTCAAGTTTTCTCCGAATTTGACTCCGATTCGTTCCAGATATTGCTTCAGGGCATCGCCGGGAAAATGGGTAGTGCCATTGAAACACATGTGTTCCAAGAAGTGAGCAAGTCCACGTTGGTTCTCTTCTTCTTGTATAGAACCTACCTTTTGGGCGATATAGAAATCGGCTCGGTTGGCCGGAAGGCTGTTTTTACGGATATAGTAAGTCAATCCGTTGTCCAGTTTGCCTATGCGAACATCTTTGTCCACCGGGATGGGTGGCATTTGTTGTGCAAATACCTGCTGGAAATTGCAGCAGATGATCAATGCTACAACCCATAAACTACGTACTAAATGTTTCATAATCTGAAGTTAAATTGTTTTTGCCTTATCAGTCGGATATTAGGTTGATAAAATCACAACATGAGTGAAAAAATTATTCTTTAATTGCCTCTCGAATACGAACCAATTTTGTCAACAGTTCTTCTAGGGCATCAAGTTTCAACATGTTGGCTCCATCGCTTTTAGCCACTGCAGGGTTTTCGTGCGTCTCGATGAAGAGGCCATCAGCACCTACAGCTACACCAGCTTTCGCTACTGTTTCAATCAGTTGAGGCATACCTCCTGTGACTCCACTCGTTTGGTTAGGTTGCTGCAAGGAGTGTGTAACGTCCAAAATTACAGGAAAACCGAAGGTTTGCATTTCGGGGATACCACGGTAATCGATGACAAGATCTTGGTATCCAAAAGTAGTTCCACGTTCTGTAAGCATGACCTTTTTATTTCCGGCCTCCACCACTTTATCTACAGCGAAATGCATGGCAAGAGGAGAGAGGAACTGTCCTTTTTTGATATTAATGGTTTTGCCTGTGTGGGCAGCGGCTACTAACAAATCAGTCTGGCGACAAAGAAAAGCCGGAATTTGCAGTATATCCACATATTCGGCAGCCATTGCAGCTTCTTCGGCAGCATGGATGTCGGTCACAGTGGATATGCCAAAGGTCTCGTGAACTTTTTGTAGAATTTTCAATGCTTTCTCATCACCGATACCCATAAATGAGTCTAACCGAGAACGGTTTGCTTTACGATAGGACCCTTTGAATGCATAAGGGATTTCTAATTTATCTGTGATGGTAACAATACGTTCAGCAATGCGCATCGCCATTTCTTCTCCTTCAATGACGCAGGGGCCTGCTAATAAGAAAAAGTTTCCGGCAGGGTTGTTGTTTAATTCAATCATATGTTATTAGTGATTAATGACTCCCGAGTAGTGACTCATAGAAAAAGTGATTTACTACTCAATGACTTAGTTTGGTATTATTAAAGTGATGGCTTCGTGTAAAATTCCGATATCTAGCGGAAAGTGACGATCCAGAATGCGTCCGTCCAGATCAACGCAGGCATTTTTTGCACGGAGTACCTTTACTTTTTGCGTACGGTAGGGCAATACAACTTTATGGTTTAGAATTCTCCCTTGAATGAGCATCCATAGCCCTGACCAAAGTTGCAGTAATTCCGGGCGGTAAATCACAGAAACATCCAACCAACCATTGTAAGGCACAGCGTTGGGTGCTTGTCCATAGCCCCATGCACTACCGATGCAGACGGTCATAATGCGTCCACGTATATGTTCACCGTTTATCTTAAGATGCATCCGGTATAGTTTCCGTTCAAAAATGATGGAAAGCAATGCCATAAAATAGGAGAGGAACTTCACTCCCCAAAAGCGTTTGGTTTGGTCTGTGATTTTTACGATACGTGCACCAAGCCCGATGTTAATGGCATTTAGAAAATAGCGGGTTCGATGTTTTTTACCGTCGTAGTAATAACAAGTCCCTACGTCTATTTTTCGATGGCGGTTGTTGATAATACAATCTACGGCTTCTTTGTATTCCGAACTCATCTCCCAATATTTGGCAAAGTCGTTACCTATTCCGTTAGGAATGATGCCAATGGCAATGTTTTCTTTATCTTCTGCGTTGGAAAGCATGATGCCATTGATAGCATCGTTCAGTGCACCGTCGCCGCCTACAACAACAATGGTACGGTAGCCGTTGTTGGCTAAAATTCCTGCTAAGCGTTCTACTGAACCGAATCCTTCGGACTGCACATAGTCATAAGGAACGTCCTTGCTGTCCATATATTCTTTGATTTCTTTCCACCGTTTTTGCACTTTCCGTGTTCCGGCTTTGGGGTTGTATATCACCCCCCATTTTTCGGGTTTTACACTCATGAGGCAATTCCTATTTGACTATTTCCTGTTTACCATTACAATAGCTGTTGTTTGTCAATTTTTAACTCTGGATTTACAAAAATACTAAATTTCTTTGAGTTTAGTCTTTACAAAGGCAATCTTTTCTTCCATTGGTAAACGGGCGTTCATCCAATGAATGGTAAATCCGCGTCGTTCCATTCCTCGGAACCAGGTCATCTGGCGTTTGGCAAACTGATGGATAGCTATTTCCAGTTCGTGGCACATTTCATCGTAGGTCAGTTTACCGATGATGTATAGAGTCAGGTATTTGTATTCCAGTCCGTAATAAATCAAGTCATCCGGTTGCACCCCTTGCTTAATCAGGCTACGCACTTCTTCTACCATTCCTTCATTCAAACGTTGGTGTAAGCGGCGTGTTATTTTCTCCCTGCGTAGTTCCCGATCAATGTCCACTCCGATAATGAGACTGTTTATTTGTGGAAATGCACGTTCTTCTACGGGTGTATGAGCATAATACTCTTCAATTTCAATGGCACGGATGGCGCGTTTGGCTGTATCTACATCGGTAGAGTTATGGAGAGTTTTGTAAGTTTTTAGAACTTCGGTCAATTCTTCCAATGACTTATCAGCCAAGTGAGTGCGTAATTCTTGATTTTCAGGTACGGGTAGCAGTTTATAGCCTTTCAAGACTGATTCCAGATACATGCCGGTGCCTCCACATAAAATGGGCAGATTACCTTTATGCTTAATAGCCTCATAGGCATTGAGAAAATCACGCTGGTACTCAAAAACATTGTATTTATAACCTGGATCGGCAATGTCAATGAGATGGTAAGGAATTTGCTTCCCGTTTACAGTATAGTCAACTATATCTTTGCCGGTACCGAGATCCATGCCCCGATAAATTTGACGGGAATCGGCACTGATAATTTCCGTGTTGAGGTCGGCGGCCAACGAAGCTGCCAATGGGGTCTTACCGGATGCGGTCGGACCTAATATGGCGATTAAATCATAATCAGGCATATACGAGAGCATTTGTTAATCTGACTACAAAGATAGTGTAAAATCTTGATATAAGAACTGAAATAGAGAATTCATTCTTTTTTCAAGAAGTGAAAAAGGACGTGAAAAAGGAGTGTTAATTTCTTAAATCATGTTATGAAACATGCGTTTATTCTTGGATAGTTTGTGAGTTCTCCAAAAACCTCTATCTTTGCAATGTGTTTTTCATAGTATTAGATTTAAGGTTAACAAAGGTTGGAGTACAGCGGTACTCCTTTTTTTATTTTATGATCTTAACTTCTCAAAGTTTCTTATATTTAGACAGGAATCAGTATCTTTGTACGATTTTTCAAAACTATTTATGTTAAGATGTTCTTTTTCAGAATATAAATGTACGTTATATCTATGCTAATTACACTAATTATTCTTATTCTTTCCGCAATCTTTTTTGTTTCAGGTAAAGTTCGTTCGGACATCATAGCGCTATGTGCGTTGATCGGTTTACTTGTTTTCCAAATACTTACTCCGGAGGAGGCATTATCTGGCTTTTCTAATTCTGTAGTTATTATGATGGTGGGGCTGTTTGTGGTTGGCGGTGCCATCTTTCAAACGGGATTGGCAAAGATGATAAGTTCGCGCATTCTCAAGTTAGCGGGTAAAAGTGAGTTAAAGCTGTTTTTGCTAGTTATGTTGGTAACATCGGTTATTGGAGCATTTGTTAGCAATACAGGAACTGTAGCGTTGATGCTTCCCATTATTGTGAGTTTGGCAATGAGTGCCGGAATAAATCCAAGCCGTTTATTAATGCCCTTGGCTTTTGCCAGCAGCATGGGAGGTATGATGACGCTTATCGGTACACCGCCCAATCTTGTTATACAAAACACACTGACTGGAGCCGGTTATGAACCGTTGTCTTTCTTTTCTTTTCTACCTGTTGGTATTGTTTGTGTGATAGTAGGTACACTAGTATTATTGCCTTTGACGAAGTGGTTTCTTTCTAAGAAAGGAAAGAAAGATGAAGGAACTTTGGCTGGAAAATCGCTGAATCAGTTGGCTAAAGAATATGGATTGTCAAGTAACTTATTCCGTTTACGTGCCATTCAGAATTCTCGATTGATAGGCAAGACTGTTATAGAATTAGATATACGCCGTAAATATAGACTGAATATTTTGGAGGTACGTCGTAGCGATGCTTCACAACATCGTTTTTTGAAAACGATTACTCAGAAATTAGCATCACCCGATACGACGATATGGATTGGTGACGTACTATATATTAGAGGAGATGTAGTGGATGTGAACCGCTTTGCGGAAGACTATTTGTTAGAAATGATAGGCGGACATACTACGGAAGAGACTGAAGAATCCAACAAATCTCTTGATTTTTACGACATTGGTATTGCTGAGATTGTGTTGATGCCTTCATCAAAAATAATTAATCAGACGGTGAAGGAAGTTGGATTTCGTGATAAATTCAATGTAAATGTATTAGGTATTCGCCGTAAAAAAGAATATATCTTACAAGACTTGGGAAATGAATCGATGCATAGTGGCGATGTTTTATTGGTGCAAGGCACATGGCAAGATATTGCACGCCTGAGCAAAGAAGATGCGGACTGGGTTGTTTTGGGACAGCCTTTGGCAGAAGCTGCCAAGGTCACCTTAGATTATAAAGCTCCTGTGGCTGCAGCTATCATGATACTGATGGTGGCGATGATGGTATTTGATTTTATCCCTGTTGCTCCGGTGACGGCAGTAATGATCGCTGGTTTGTTGATGGTGCTGACTGGTTGTTTTCGAAATGTGGAAGCGGCTTATAAAACAATAAATTGGGAAACGATTGTTCTTTTTGCAGGTATGCTTCCAATGTCATTGGCACTTGAAAAGACCGGTGCTTCGGAGTATATTTCCAATAGTCTGGTAAACGGATTAGGGAGTTATGGTCCGGTAGTGTTGATGGCAGGCATTTATTTTACTACTTCTTTGATGACGATGTTTATCAGTAACACGGTAACAGCCGTATTGATGGCTCCTATCGCTCTCCAAAGCGCAGTACAAATAGGTGTAAGTCCGATTCCGTTCTTATTTGCTGTGACGGTTGCAGCAAGTATGTGCTTTGCTTCACCGTTCTCTACGCCGCCTAATGCGTTGGTGATGCCGGCTGGTCAATATACTTTTATGGATTATATAAAGGTGGGACTTCCGTTGCAGATCATTATGGGTGTGGTGATGGTAGCTGTATTACCGTTATTGTTTCCGTTTTAGTAGACTAGAACTGTTTTAAAAAAATGGAGGAGGGGGTAGCTACTGTATTGATGAATTTGTTTACAGGCTGATCGGAGAAGATAAAAGTGGAATATGCGTTTCGGTTATGTGCGTTTACCTTATGCCACTAAAAAGTTATGGGCGATAACCTTCTTTGTTATCGCCCATAACTCTTAATTTAATTTGTAAACTTCCGATCCGGCAAGTAAAAAGCAACCGATACCGTAGTCTTCAAAGTCGGGAAGATTGTCGTAACCTACCGGTTGCCCATCTTTGGGCTCTTTGCCGGTGCCTTGTACAAAACCTAAACAACCATCGGGATGTACAGCATCTTTCACCATTGCATTCCATGATTTCAGAATTATAGGTAGATATTCGTTTCTGTCCAATAATCCGTTGCGTACTCCCCATGCCATGCCGTAGATAAATAAGGCTGTGCCGCTGCTTTCTTTACCACCGAAGTTGTTCTCATCATGCAGACTTACATTCCAGAAACCATCCTTGCGTTGGCATTTCTTCAAGGCTTTGCTCATACTGAGGAAGTCATTTATATAATCAGTCCTATGCTTTTCCGTAGCAGGTATTTCTTCGAGTACACGAATTAAAGCAGCATAGACCCAACCATTTCCACGGCTCCAGTAACAATCCTCTCCATTGGGTTCTTTGTAAGGAGGTACAAAGTCAGCATCCCTCCACCAAAGACCATCTTTGGCGTTGTATAACCCTTTGCCACCACAAATATTGCGAGACCAGCAGTACATATCCCACATCTTGTCGAAGTATCTTTGGTCACCGGTCATCTTACCCAGTTTGGCATAGATAGGCATGGCCATTTGAATGGCATCAATCCATGTCCAGTCATTTACTTGGGGAGTATTGATAACCATATCTATGTTGGCTTTGACATTCTTCAGTATTTGAGGCTCTTTACAGATGTTGTATAAGTCAACATAAGTTTGTCCACTACATTGGCTGTCGGCATGACGACTGGTGGTACCGTAACATAATTGCCATTTATGGAACTCTCCCCAGTTATAGGCATACTCATAATAATCATCTCGGGGAAATATGGTATGTAGTGCCATCAATCCTTCATAATAAACACCACGAGTCCAAATGTGACTTGGACGAAGTTTGCCGCGGTAAGAAGGGGCAGTATAATCTGCGTACTTCTTCATGAAGTAGTCATTTACTTTAATAAGATTATTCAGAGTTTCTGTCCTGTCGGGTAGCAGTTGTGCTTTAGCTACTCCGATGCACCCAAGAGTAATGAGGCTTAAAAAAAATAGTTTCTTTATCATAAAAGTATTGTGATGTTTCGTTTGCAAATCTAACCGAGGAAGCGGAATGTTGCAATGGAAAATAATACATATATGGCGAATGCTGTGCATAGGGTGTTTAGCCCGGTGGTTGGAGTATTATTTTCTATCTTTGTGTACAATAATCCATTTACGGTATTTATAATCTTCCTACTTTTGCAGTCTAAAATCGCAATATTATTTCGAGAAAATTACATTCTTTTTGTTTAACTTAATGTTTAAAGTATGAGAAACAGCAAAAAATCAGGTCTGTTGGGTCGTATGAGATTCTTCCAACGACTGTTCTTCACAGTTCTGTTTTCTGTCTTGGCCGTAGGAGCTTCTGCACAGAATAAAACAGTGAGTGGTACCGTTATCGATAACACTGATGAACCGGTAATTGGTGCAAGTGTGTTAGTAAAAGGTACTACAATAGGTGTAATTACTGATATGGATGGTAAATTTACACTTCAAGATGTGCCGGCAAATGGAACAATCCAAATTAGTTTTGTTGGTTACAAGACACAGGATATTTCTATAGCAGGTAAAACCAACTTCAATGTAAAACTGATGGATGACACGGAGATGTTGGATGAAATCGTGGTAGTCGGTTACGGTGTTCAGAAAAAAAGTGATGTGACAGGTGCCATTACATCAGTAAATGAAAAGACATTAAAAGAACGTCCTGTACAAAATGCAATATCGGCGATGCAAGGTAAAGCAGCAGGTGTGGATATACAAACGAACGTCCGTCCTGGTGAAACATCTGCAGTTGTTATTCGTGGTACACGTTCTATCAAGGCATCCAATTCTCCACTTTATGTAGTAGATGGTGTTATTTTGATGGGAGAAATTAATGATATCAATCCCAATGATATTGAATCGATGGAAATCTTGAAGGATGCTTCTTCAACTGCTATATATGGTTCACGTGGGGCTAATGGGGTTGTACTGATTACTACCAAGAGCGGTAAAACCGGTAAAGTTCAGGTGGACTATAATATGACACTTTCTGCTGATGTGGCGAATTCTATAACAGATTGGGCTTCTGCCGGTGAGATGTTAGATCGGATTCGTCAGGCAGAAATCAATGGTGGTACTTATAAACTGGGAACAACTGCATTGACAGAGCCTAACCTTGAAGCTGACTTAGCTAAATTTGGACATAGTGATGCTGCAAGTATAGCTGCCATCAATAAAGCTTATGAAGGCGGAACGTATGACTCTTCCAGAATTCCGACTACTGATTGGATTGGTATGCTGACTCGTACGGGTATCACGCAGAATCACCAGTTATCTATCTCGGCAGGCAATGAAAAGAGTAAGTTATTTACTTCATTGGGGTATTACAATGCCAAAGGTATTCAACTTAATCAAGGATATCATCGGTACACTGCACGCATCAATGGTGAAATTAAGGTTACCGATTGGCTGAATTTTGGAACGTCCATTAGTGCGTCTTATAGTGAGCAAGAATATGGTACAATGCGTTATAGTGGGTCAGCTACGGGTGCAAGAGACTTGTATGGACGTGCTTTGTCTCAATATCTAATCGCAAAACCTTATGATGAAGAGGGTAAGTTAGTAGATTATCCGGGTGGGAATGCTTCGGCTCCTGTTTGGAATCCTTTTATTGACGTTGATAATACAGCTGATAATACACGCCGTGTCAATTTGCAGGCCAATGCTTTTGCAGAAATTACTTTTACTCCATGGTTGCGTTATCGTTTGAATTTAGGTACGAACTATAATAATGTGAAAGTAGGATCTTGGGTTGGTTCCCAGTCTACTATCAATCGTAAAGGTAATCCGGCTTATTCAAGCGCTTCCAATGAGTCGCAAGATCGCAAAAACTGGTTGATGGAAAACATACTTTATTTCAACAAGGAGGTAGGAATTCACTCTTTCGGAGCCACTTTTGTACAGTCAGCCCAGAAGAGTATGTATGAAAATCTCACAGCATCTGCCGATAAGATCCTTTATGACTCTGCAAAATGGTGGAATTTAGCTTCAAACTTGAATGGCAAGCCGTCCGGTTATGGCTCAGGTTTCTCTGAAACCATGTTGATGTCTTATATGGGACGTGTGAACTACACCTTGATGAACCGCTATTTATTGAGTGCTTCTTTGCGTTATGATGGCGCTTCAGTGTTGGCTCCCGGTAATAAGTGGGATTATTTTCCTTCAGCAGCTGTAGCATGGAAGATGCAGGAAGAAGAGTTTATGAAATCAATTAAATGGGTTGATGAGTTGAAACTACGTTTGGGCTTTGGTGTTACTGGCAACTCTGCCGTTAGCGCATACACTACTTCTGGTCCACTTAACCAATATAATTATGTGTGGGGTACTACTCCTGCCATTGGTATGATTCCTAAAGACATGGCTAATCCTGAACTTGGCTGGGAAAAGACACGTCAATTTAATGTGGGTATTGACTTTGCTGTACTCAATAGACGTTTGACCGGTACTCTTGAATGGTATCAATCAAATACGTATGATATGTTGATGGATCGCTCTATTCCTGGTATTACAGGTTTCTCTAATGTGCTTGACAATATTGGAGAAATGAAGAATACGGGTGTTGAACTCTCTCTTTCTTCGGTGAACATTGATACACGTAGTTTTACTTGGAGAACTGACTTGAATGTTTCTCACAATAAAGAAGAGATAGTGTCTTTGGTTAATGGGAAAGAGGATATGCCGAGTTCCGGATGGTTTATCGGTCATCCCTTAAGTGTATACCGTTATTATGTGGTCGACGGTTTATGGCAGAATACACCCGAAGACTTAACTGAGATTGCTAAATGGAAAGAAAATGGTTATAACTTTGAGCCGGGACAATACAAACCGAAAGAAGTAAATAAGAATTATAAGCTTGAAGATGATGATAAGCAGATTATTGGTAACCGTAGTCCAAAGGTTGTGATAGGCTTAACCAATACCTTTAATTATAAAAACTGGGAACTGAGTTTCTTCTTGTATGGTAGATTGGGACAGAAATACTACTCTAGTCTTAACCCGAATGCATCTGGTGATTACGTAGTGTATGGTCGTAAGGCTAGCCTCAATGATTTTTGGAGTGAAGCAAATCCGAATGCTAAATACCCTAAATTGACATCAGCTTCTAACATTTCTGATGCTAATGTCAATCGCTCGGCTAATATACATAATGGTTCATTTGTGTCTGTACGTAATATTTCAGTAGGATATACATTTGATGACAAACTACTGTCTAAATTGGGTATACGCACGTTGAGTTTATCTGCACAGGTTATCAATCCATTCTTGTTTGGTGGTGAAGTAGTAAAAGCAGGTATAAATCCTGAGGACACGAACAACATGAACTCGTTTAACTCAGTTGGAGATTTACAAGGTGCTACGAACAATAATACAATGATGACAACAAGCTTTGTATTTGGTCTGCGTGTAGGATTTTAATCTATAAATAATAGAATAATATGAAAAAATATATAGCTCTTTTAGCGTGTGCCGGTCTGCTAACCATGACTGGTTGTGAGGATTTTCTGGAAGAAAAACAAGTGACGACCTTGACTCAGGATTACTATAAAACTCCTGATGGCTTAGAGGCTTTGGCAAAAGGCACTTATCAGATTTTGCGATACAAACCTGATTATAATCAGGGCAACTATGTGTTTGGCATAAACTCGGATGTGGAAGTGTTTGCATGGTCGGATGCTTCTCGTATATCTAATGGCTCGTATGCTCCTGACGCTTGGAATGCAGAATCAGGAGGTGGTACGAAGATGAATGCACAGTTGATGTCTCTGATAGGGGCGGTTTCTAACAATACTTCTGAAGGTTGCTATCCTGTTATCAACCGGTGTAATATCTTTCTGGAGAATTACGAAAACTTGAGTGGAACAGACAAAGAGAATCTGGCAGGTCGTCGTGGTGAAATTCTCTTCTTGCGTACTTATGCTTACTTTATGTTGTCGAATGTTTTTGGGGCAGTACCCATCATGACACAGAGTGTTAGTGGTATGCCTAAAAATTTCTACTATGAAAAAGCATCTTTAGAGGAACTGTACAACCTGTTAATCGCTGATATGGTGCAAGCTGTTGAGGTACTACCTGCAACGACCGGTGATTTAGGACGTATCACTAAACCGGCAGCCGCTACATTCTTGGCTAAGCTGTACTTAGTACGTGCCCAAGGTGTTGAGTTTAAAGATAGCTCAGAACCCACGTTGAAGGCTCTTTATAAGGGCACAGATGCAAACGACTTGGATAATGCCATAAAATATGCTTCTGTAGCAATAGATCAAAAGAAAAATGAGACTCCTTATGGGGGATTAGCACCGGATTTTGGAAGTTTATGGACTAATATTAAGGGTTCCGACCCATTTGCGCGCGATAAGATTTCCGAATTATTATTGACTGCTCAGTATGAGTCAACTCAAACTTACAACGGACGGTATGGTAGCAATACTTCATTTGTTCATTTATATAATAGTAACCATACCAATTTCAGAGCTTCTGTGGGTCGTACCATGGAATATGGCCGTCCTTTTGCAACAGCAGGAGCATCAGATTGGGGATATGATATGTACACGGATCGGGCCAATGATTCGCGCTATTACAAGACATTCTTAACTGATTATACGACTACTCAGATGGGGAATGGTGGATATAAAGACTGGACTGAAGCTACAGCTTACGTTTATAATAATTACATTAAAAATGAAAACGAAGCTACTGTAAAAGCTAAAGATCATTTGATGCAAGCACTTGGACAAAGGGCTATTGTTTACATTGAAAATTCAAAAGAAGAGCCTTATGATTCTCTCTGGGTAGCTAGCCAACCCTTTGTTATGAATGTTCGTTGGACGGTAGGTGCGCCCTCAGGTGGCTATGGCAAGCCTGGAAGTTATTCTACTGAGGTAGAAGCAGGATTGAAAAATCCGATTATAAAAGATAAAGGAACACGTAAACTCTATTATCGTGTTGATGGAGACAAAGGTGAAAACTTCGGTTTGGATTATGGTTTGACTTATGCCGGTCATTACATGGGACCTCGCAAATGGTTGGATATTAATCGTGGTTTAGGTACCAATGCCAATGGTGGTCAGTCCATTGATATTTGTCTTTTCCGTTTAGCTGAAACTTATTTGATACGTGCCGAAGCATATGGTCGTAAAGGAGATATGGCCAATGCTATTTCTGATTTGAATGTATTACGCAAACGCGCAGCTTATCATAAAGGGGAAGCACGTAATGAAGTTCTAGTGAAGTATGAGCCATCGGTGTTGACTGGTAAACTGAGTATCCCTGAGAGTGAAAAACAGGCTCCTTATACAGTGGCAGATGATAGTTACGAAAAGATAAAAATTACCGGTGAGGAATGGAATCCGGGTACAGATAAGTTCATCAAAGAAAATTATCCCAACGGGGTGAGTAATTATTTTGTGCAATTTATCTATAATGAACGTTCCCGTGAATTGATCTTTGAAATGAATCTTCGTGAAGATATGCATAATGCGGGTATTCTGTACGAACGTATTGTGGCTCATGATCAATTGGGAGCACCTGCTACTTCTACTGGAACCCAAGCGTTCCCATTTGCCAAAGATGATATTGCAGGCGCAAGTGGAGTTGGGGCAACCGGTGTGGGTAAAGGGTTGGTTGAAAGAAAGCATACCTTCTTTCCCTGGCCGCAAGCATTTCTAGATTTGTTGACAGACGAACAAGGAAATGCACTTGATGTTGCAGCTAAAAAGGCTTATCAAAATTTTGGTTATTGATGTTTGAGCTGAATAGCTTCGTTAGGAGGATTCAGTAAAGAATAAAGAAGCCCAACTATCTTGTTGAAAGTTAGTTGGGCTTTTTCTTTCAGAAAAACACTTCGTTTTAATCTGCGAAACAAACCGTTTCAATAGGCAGAAACAGTTTGTTTTGTAGGTTGAAACGAAGTGTTCCCTTACTTGAAACAAATGCTGCAAAAGCTTGTAAACAGTATACTTCCATATTGCTGTAGTTCCCAATCATAGAAGAGCGTTTGTCCTTTCTTCTTAATCAAGGTAAAGTTTACCTGGCAGTAATCTATAGAGAGGGGAGGAAGTAGCCCTATCTCATCGCTTCGTATTCAGTAATTCACCGGTGGGACATTCATAGTTATTAATTGGTAGCTGTATCTGTTTCAGTTCCTCCAGCTCGTGTATGGGGCGCTCTAAATCATAAGGTATGGGCATCCCGGAAAATTGTTGGAAGTAAAGCAGGCAGGCATCTTTCCACCAAACGGCATCTCGCATTTGTGTCTTTAGGCGGGATTGTACCTCTTTGAAACGTGCTGCATCTATATGTTCTTCCAAAGAATCCCATGTCTTTTGGAACTCCTTGACTTGTTGAACTCCATGGTCGTAGTGTCGACAGAGCTTTTCCCATAAGGTCTGTCCATTTTTCATTTGATAGGTCCAAGGGAGATGATGGAACCAAAGCAGGTAGTGTTCGGGACAGGTGTCGGGATGGTCATATTGATTTGCTAACTCTTCGGGATATTGCGCTGTAGCATGGCTGCCGGTGCTGCTACGATTGAAACCAATGCCATTCTTGTCTGCTTTGTGATAATAAGATGGCATCCAGTCAGGGCGGGCACCGGGTATATCACACCAAGGTTCAGGTCCGTAATGATGTCCCCAAGCAAAGAGATGGTGCAAACCTAACGGCATCATATAATCTACCACTGCTTCACGACTCTGAAGCATGAGGTCTCTTACTTTCAACACTTCACTTTCACCCAAATCGAAGGTTTGTTGTAACCATTCATCGGCGATCACTTCTGAAGAAAGAGAACTATCCCATGCTAATCGTCCGAAAGTATACCAATTGGCTTGTCCAAAAGAATGGCCGCACCAATTAACATCTGTGCCAATATTGGCAACGCCGGCAATTGCCTTTAAACTGTGAGGAGGTACAAATTGGAAAAACTCTTTCCACATGGGTGATAAATAGGCAAGATGGTTGGAATGTCCCAAGTATTCTTGCGTGATTTGGAATTCAACCATGAGCGGAGTATGTGCCATTGCAGTGAATAGTGGACTGTATGGCTCACGAGGCTGGAAGTCTACAGGTCCATTCTTTACTTGCACAATGACATTATCGCGAAATTGTCCGTCCAGAGGTTTAAATTCCAAGTATGCTTGTTTGGCCCGATCAGCATCAGACGGGCTGTACACAAATGCGCGCCACATGACGATACCATTGTATGGCTTCAGCGCATCGGCTAACATGTTGGCACCGTCGGCATGGGTACGGCCGAAGTCGCAAGGACCGGGTTGTCCTTCAGAGTTTGCTTTCACCAAAAAACCGCCGAAATCGGGGATGAGATGGTAGATCTCTTTGACTTTGCTTTTCCACCAACGGATGACTTCTTTGTTTAATGGGTCGGCGGTTGACAAACTATCGAGTGCCATAGGCGAGGCAAAATTTACAGAAAGATAGACGCGAAGTCCGTAAGAGCGGAACACATCGGCCAGCGCCTTCACTTTTTGCAAATAGTCTGTTGAAAGAATCTCCGGAGAAGCATTGACATTATTCAATACCGTGCCGTTGATTCCAATAGATGCGTTAGCGCGGGCATAGTCTTTATAGCGGTCTGAAAGGATGTGGGGTAAATCTTCCCAATTCCAGAGAGATTGTCCTGCATATCCACGTTCAATGGTGCGGTCAAGATTGTCCCAATGGTTGAGGATGCGAAGGTGATAAGTCGGATTACTTACGAGAGGAAAGACTGTGTTGTGCGTAAAAGATTGGGAAGTCGTTTTATGGGTAGCTTGGAGGCGCAACAGGTGATAAGAGGCATAAAGTAGGCCTGTTTCCGTAGGAGAAATGACTCTTATCTTTCCATTCTCAGCATAGATTCGGAAACCGTCGGGTTTCAATGCTTTGTCTTTCTTTAGGGTAAGTAGTACCGGATCACCTTTCCAGGATTGTCGTAGCTCGTTGACTGCTATATCCAATGTCGGCGATGGATGGGGAGCAATAACTTGTGTGGCCTTCTCAGTGGACTGTCGAAGCCATAAACGGCTACCGTCTTCGGCAGCCATTTGTGTTATAAACAATAGGGTTATATAAAAAAAAGAGAGTGCTTTGTATTTCATTGTTTTAATGCATGTGATGATTGTCCGTCAATAGTGATGATTCTTCCTTGAGCATCATATTCCAATTCGCAAACTTTCAGGCTACGAAGCCAAGTTTTTCCCTTAGAAGGTACGCAGTCATGATGGAATAGATACCATTTCCCTTTAAATTCTGCAATGGCGTGGTGGGTAGTCCAACCCACCACCGGAGTGAGAATAACTCCCTGATAGGTAAAGGGACCGTATGGATTGTCACCGATTGCATAACATAGACGGTGAGTATCACCGGTGGAATAGGAAAAATAGTATTTTCCGTTGTACTTATGCATCCAACTGGCTTCAAAGAAACGTCGTTCATTATCGCCGGCTGTCAATGGTTTGCCATGCTCATCCAAGATAATCACCGGACGTGGTTCTTCTGCAAATTGTAACATGTCACTACTGAGTTTAGCCACACGTGCCGGCAAGGCAGCTTCGTTTCCTTCTGGTAATACAGCGCATTCTAATGCTTTGTTGTCGCGGTAGCGTTGTAATTGTCCACCCCACAGACCACCAAAGTACATATAGTATTCTCCATCTCCGTTGTCAAAGATAGCAGGATCTATACTGTAACTACCTCTCATGGGATCTGGTAGTGGTATGAACGGACCCTCAGGGCGATTGCTAATGGCAACACCGATGCGAAAAATATCGTTTTGATCTTTCAGTGGGAAATACATGTAGTACATTCCGTCTTTCAGAGCTACATCGCAATCCCATAACTGGCGACCTGCCCAGAGAATATCTGCTACTTGTAATGCTAAACCGTGATCTATAATTTCACCCTGCATCACGTCATCGGTGGAGAAGACATGGTAATCTTTCATGTCAAAATGATCCCCATTGTCATTTTCTTCGATGCCGCTCTCCCAGTCGTGACTGGGATAAATATAGAGCCTGTCATTGAAAACATGTACGGCAGGGTCTGCCATATAATCTCCCGGAACTAGGTATCTCATTTCTTTTTTCATAATGAAGCAAATTTAGTATATTTTTTAATGTGTACGATGTTTTAATTTCCACTGTAATCGCCTGTGGCATAAATCCCTGCCATAGTGCCAGTAAATCCTCCTGCTGTGTGAGTGCTTAGCAGATCAGCCGAAACTGGCTTGCCAACTTGTGTCCAACCTTTTGAGGGGTTGAAGGAGTAACTGAATGTATAATTTACTTCTCTACCGTTTGCTGTAGGTTGTTCGTTGCCTGTCATTTTTAGGTAGATTTTATCGTTTGCCTCTGAATTTTGCAAGGACGTTACAGCTTCAGCGCATAGTTCTCCTTGACTGAGAGCTATGACTTTAAGGCAGGGATTTCCTAGTTCATCCGTTGTTTTGCCGAACCGGATGTGGCAAGCATCGTTCTGGAATAGAACGATACCGGCAAAGTCTTCCGTAGAAGTTGGATGGAAACTGACGGCTGTTTGTGCAGTAAACTCCCAATTCGTTATCCAACGTCCAATAACAGAGGGTTGTAACCAATCGTTGAGTCTGCTGCTGCGTGCCGTTAGGGTAAGCTTTCCGGCTTTATCTATTTTATAGTAAGTACTTTGTGGCGTGCGAATAAAGAATGCCTCGTTTGCTAATTTTTCCGTTGTCCACAATGGAGTAGGGGGTAGAGGACGATTGGTGTAATGGATGGGTTCACCGGCAGAGAGTATGATGGGCTGTCCGTCTTCCCAACTGACTGGGAGCAAGAAAGTTTCACGTCCCATCACATCGTGACCATCTTGATAGGGGCGCACCCCCAGAAAAACGGCATACCAATCTCCGGAGGGAGTTTGTACGAAATCGGCATGTCCGGTGCAAGTAACAGGATTCTGACGGTCTTTTGGCAAATCACGTTGTGTCAGAATCGGGTTTATCCGGCAAGGCTTAAAAGGACCGAAAGGTGAATTTGCTGAAAAAATGACTTGACTATGCTCAGGCCCCGTCCCACCTTCTGCTGCTGTTAGGTAGTAAGTGTCATTGATGGAATATAAATGTGGCCCTTCTATCCAGATGGGATGTTCTTTTTTGTCCACGCCACCGTCTATAATCATTTTTTGCTGCCCTGCAATGCGGTTATTCTTCCAGTCAAACTCTCTTATCCAAATAGCACGGTGACCCGTATATTCGGACGTTCCGGCAGGAGCGTCATTGTTCAAAATGTAAGCTTTGCCATCTTTGTCGAAGAGGAAACTGGGATCTATTCCTCCTACTTCAGGTAAGTAAACCGGATCACTCCATTCGCACTTTTTCGGATCATCGGTGGTTACATAGAAGTTGCCGCCGCCATCTACTGCTGTTGTAATCATATAGAACAGTTTATTGTGCGGATTGTATTTAATGTCCGGAGCATACACACCACCACTGATGCGTAAACCCTCTTTGAGTGTTAGCTGTGAAGGGCGGTTCAGAACGTATCCCAGCTGTTTCCATTCTGTGAGATTGGTACTATGCCAGATAGGAACGCCGGGGTAGAAAGCGAAAGATGAATTTACGAGATAATAATCACTCCCTACCCGACAGATACTGGGATCAGGATAGCAACCGGGTAACAACGGATTTTGTGTACCCGGAAGGGAAGAGTGTTCTGTGAGGGCTGTAGGTTGTTCTTTATTTGGAACTTCATAGATAAACTCGTCGAATATTGCATGTTTAGGTGAAAGCAGTTCACGCACAAATGGTTTGGGTTGGAGGTTACGATCGAAGAGCAAAGGATATTCCTTGCGGCCAGGCATGGGAAAATCGTTTTTCCATGAATCTCCGTCGCTGACTCCCCAAACTGTGACACGAGTAATAATGTCTGAATGTTTCAGAAACAGATCGAAGAAGGTTTTCATCCGAGCATTCCAGATACGGCTCACAGAGTCAGGCAATGCTTCAGGATAGGGATTCATGACTTTCTGATAGGTAGCGGTATCAGTGATATTCGCACTTTGTTGGATTGTAGGCAAGGCGCTCATCTCCCATTCTGTAATCATTACTTTAGCACCAGTTGCAGAGAAGGCAAGCAAGCTTTTCTCAAAATCTTCCACAGTGGGATAGTCCATACCCATGTGTCCTTGCATGCCTACTGCATCTATACGTAGTCCGTTTTCTTTCAGTTGATTGACTAACTTCACAACCCCTTCTCTTCGTCCGGCAATATTCATTCCGTAATCATTATAATAGAGTTCCGCATCAGGATCTGCTTCGTGTGCATATTGAAAAGCAAGTGGAACGTATTCTTCTCCCAATATCTCGTAAAATGGAGTTTGGCGATACGAGCCATCTTCAGTGATTGCTTCATTGACGACATCCCATCCCTTGATACGCCCTTTATAACGGCTCACAAGTGTGGTAATGTGCTCTTTCATACGCTGTTTCAAAATTTCGGGTGAGACATAGTTACCATCGTTATCTATAAAAAACCAAGGTGCACATTGTGAATGCCAAATGAGGCAATGTCCAATGATAGCCATACCGTTTGCTTCGCCAAAGTTTACTAATGAATCAGCACCTGAAAAGTTATACCGGTCTTCTTCCGGATGGATCACGAGGCTTTTCATGCAGTTTTCACCAACGATGGAGTTGAAGTGATGCTTTACTATTTTGACAGCTGCTGTATCTTCACCGGAGGCTTGCTTCTGATTCAGAGCAACACCTATCAGAAATTTGTCTCCAAATGTATCTTTTAATGAAGGTTCTAGAACAGTTGCCGTTTTTTCACTGTTGCAGGCTGTGAGCAAGAATGTTGCCAATAAGATGGCAAGAATGCGATTTATCTTCATAGGGAATTGTTATTTATTTCGTTGTTCTATTTCTTTATTGATAGTATCTATCACTTCATCATCCAGTTCATATTTAGAAATGATAAATATAGCTAATAGGAGTAATAACGCAGGAATGATGGCAACCAACCAAAGAATTCCTTGTTCGGCAAAGGTTGATTGAGAGACTTCGTTTGTCTGGTCAAAACCTACGAATGCTAGTATCAAACCCGGTACAACACCACCCAAGGCCATTCCGGCTTTATAAAATATACCGGTAAGAGCGTTGACGATCCCCGAGATACGTTTGCCATGTGTATATTCACCATACGAAATTACTTCGGGAACTAGAGCCCACATATATCCTGTAGCAATAATCACTCCGGTAGATTTAATAAATTGTGCTACAAATACGAGCCATATCTGTGTCTTGAGAGCTGGAATCATGGAAATAGCGTAGAGTAGCGCCATACCGATAATGGCAATCGAAAGGAATACATAAAACATTTGCTTTTTACCGATAGCTCGTTTGATGGCAGGAACCATTGGCATGAATATGAATGCGGGTATAGAACCCAAAGCCATGAAGTAGGGGAGCATTTCCGGTGCATGAACGTTGTATATCATATAATACGAACCTGCAGAGTTGCCGATGGCCATCATAGCAAATGCAGTGATAAAAAAGAAGGCTAAAATACGTAATGGTCTGTTTTTTTTAAATTCAACCCATAAGTCGGAGACTTTCACTTTGGCAGTTTCCTCTTTATCCATCACTACCCGCTCTTTAGTCTGCGTGAAACAGAATACGAGTAAGGCCAATCCCATGACTGCATAGATTGTCATGGTAATGAACCACGCCTTACCCGAAGCTGTTGAATTGATTTTGCCATCAGGAGAAAGGAGCTTGACTATAATAGGAATCCCATAAGCTACCGCCAGTCCACCTACATTGGCTAGAAACATACGTACGGATGTTAATATGGTGATTTCATTTGTGTCACGTGTGAGCGAGGCATTGAGCGCTCCATAAGGCACATTGATTAGGGTATAGCACATTGACAAACCTACATAGGTGAAATAGGCATAGAATAGAGAGCCTGAGAAGCCATCCCAAAAGCATAAGATGGCAAAGCCGGTAAGTGGAATGCCGCCTAATATAAGATAGGAACGATACTTTCCTAGTTGCGGATTACTCTTGTCTACAAAAGCGCCGACCAAGGGGTCCCATATCACGTCAACGATTCGGACAATAAGAAACATGACCGCAGCGACTTCGGGTTTAAGCCCGTATACATTGGTATAAAAGATTAGTAAATACATACATACGGTCTGGTAGATGAGGTTTTGTGCCAAATCACCTGAACCGAAGCCTATACGTTGAAGCCAAGATAGTTTGTAGAATCCTTTAGACTCTCCATTGGTTTTCACTGTAGATTCCATCATAGTAGAATATTATTTTTTATTGATATTTTTTTATTCCCTTTATTGTTTCATCAACTATACGCTTACCCAATGTTTTTTTATCCAAGGGGTGGATATCATTCCATTCTCCTAGATCGCTGTTGCGAATAAGGAAAGTGTTGGTGTTTATTTGTGCAGCTTTGGCTTGTTCTTCTCGCATTTCGCTCCATGCCTTACGACCTCCTATATCATTGGTAGACAAGAAGTCCGCCAATTCCACAAGATAGAAGGGAAGCATGGCATTATCAAAAGTTTTACGCCAATCAGCGATTAGAGCAGTAAGTAGTGTGGCATACTCGTTCCGACGTGAAACGTTGGATTCTCCTTGATACCACACTACTCCACGTAAGGCATAATTCTGTAAGGGAGCAATCATGGCATTGTATAAACACACGGGCTTGTAGCAGAAAAACATCATACTTGGAGCATTGGGCATCGGGGCTCCCAAGCGATATTTCCAGGTCCCCTCTAAACTAATTGCTTCCCCTTCAATCCCATTTTGGGGTTGACTGATAATTTTATAAGGTTTTTCTGGTACGAAACTTGGTTGGCCACCGTTGCTAATCATGCGTACGGTAACATTATTACGTCCTTCTTTTAGCACTCCGGCAGGAATATGATAAATACGGGGTGGATATTGATAACCGGTGGTGCCAATGAAAACTCCGTTTACATAGACTGAATCTGCGTCAACGATACATCCTAATCGAAGGGTGGCTTCTTTCTCTGCCATTGTAGCGGGTATGAAGACGTCTTTGCGCAACCAATGCGATCCACCGATAGGGTTTAAGCCATTGTTTCCCCAGTTTTGTGAAAACATATCTATCTTTTGCCAATCACTGTCGTCATAGTTGGTTGCATACCAAGGTGTAGGTTCGTGTAAACCTGCATCTCCACGATACAAGACTGCATTCCATCGTTGAAAGTTCTCTCCTTCCATTTCTTTGATACGCGTGCAATAAGCATCTTCTTCATAGAGGCGCTTGTCGTTGATATATTGAGGAAATGCTTTTAATCCTTCTTCACTGATCCATGCTTCTATTGGTGTACCTCCCCAGCTAGAGTTGATTAGGCCTACAGGAACTCCCGTTTTTTCATACATCTCTTTGGCAAAGAAATAGGCGAGGGCAGAAAAATCCATTACATTTTGCTGTGTCAGCGGTTTCCAGTGTGTAGGTGACAGTTTTTTTTGTGGCGCATGAAAGTTGTATTCTTTAGGAACGATGATATGGCGTATCTGCTTGTTTTCATATGAAGCGATTTCTTTAGCAAATAGATCTGTCACTCGACGTACGGGGAGTTCCATGTTGGATTGTCCTGAACAGAGCCATACATCTCCTACTAGTATATCTTTCAACTCTATTTCATTGATCTGTAATAAATAAGGTCCACCTGCTTGCATGGGCGGGAGAGTGATGCTCCATTTACCATCCTCATCGGCTGTGACGGCATAAACTGCTTTTAATTTGCCACCTTTTACGATTGTTGGCTGTAGGGTTGCTTTTTCTCCTTGCTGGGCAGGGACTTTCAGAAATTTGATTTGTATACTTTCTCCGGCATCGGCTGTTCCCCAGACTTTGACGGGTTGTTCGCGCTGAAGTACCATGCCGTCTGCAATCAAAACGGGTAACTTTACTTTTGCTTCCAACCAAGAAGTAGTGCAAAGGCAAAACAACATTATTATTCTTAATCCAATCTTATGATGTCTCCAATCTTTCATAATTGTTTTTATTTTCCTATGCTTATAGTTATCTGTATTCATACAATTTTACATGCAATATTTTAAAATCACCTACTGAAATACGGACGTGACGTCCTTGATGATCCTGATCACCATTGAGACGACGAATGTATTTGAGACTTCCGTCTGGATTGACTGTCACCTCATCTACAAAGCCAATTCCGCAACGACTGCCACTCCATGTCTGTGTTGTCTCTTTTTCATTAGATTCCCAAGACTCTTTATCTGCTTTCCCTGCTTGCAAAAAGCCATCTTCTCCCAGCTTTTTTTTATCTGCAGGCATTGTTTTCTCCGTGTTTTTTGCAAACTCTATGACGAGGCCACTACCGGCTACTATATATTCGTTGGCTGCTAATTTCAACAAAAGACCTCCTCCTTCAGGCCATACACTACCATCTGTGGCACGTGGATCCCAAGGTAGAGTGAAGTTATGGCGACAAGTGAGGATCAAATCATCTTCGGTGAGAATACGTTCTTTATGTGTTTGATCAAAAAGCAATCCTCTCATTCTTCCCTTTCCTTGATAAGGAGCGAGTAGGGGTATTAATTCTTTTAGTTTGGCATAACTTTGTACCAGAGGATTATTGGGGGCATCGGAAGCATCTTCTATAGAAAAAGGACTAATACCTATGGCATCATGTTCGGCAAATACATAGAAAGCACGTACTCCGTTGTTCTCTGTTAGACGAATTTCAGGAATAAATAATGGATTGTTGTGCAGATGGTATTGCGCTACCCATCCGGTAAAATCGTCATCATAAAGATCGGGAGCAAGAAAATCGATACTGGGGGCGGCACTGTGCCACACATCAATAAGATGTGCCAAAGGTCCAGCCGACGGATACTCGCCTGGTTTACGATTACGGCTGTTCATGGCAGCGTTTACGTAGAGTGGTACATTATAAATAGAACGTGCCGTTTGTGCCAGTTTCTCCACATAACTGGCATAGTGCCATGCCATGAATATCTCGTCGGTGTATAGGTCTTCTCCAAATACTTCCTGCCAGTTACCTTGTTTTTTTCTACCAGATTCTGTCCACTTCTTTAGCATCCAAGGATGAAGCTTTTTCTCATTCTTTTGCAGGTATTCTATAAGTGGAGACGGTATGGAAGCATTGAATGCTTTATTTGCCTCTTTGGAATGATCACGAGCATCTTCCAGCATACCAATTTCGTTTTCTATCTGTATCATGATGACAGTTCCTTCCTCTTTATCGACAGATGCGAGATGGTTCATCCATTGAGAAAAAGCACGATTGTCGGCTTGATATACAGCTTCGGAAAATGCACTGGCTATTTCGAGTGGCTTACCACTACGGGTATATGCACGTGGATATTTTTTATAATTCTCTTTGAACCAGAGTGGGGCATAGCAGCTCATGGAATTTTTCCAAGCGCCAAACCACAGAAAGATGACTTTTAAATTGTTTTTTCGTGCTTGTTGCAGCACTTGGTCGGTCAGGCTAAAATTGAACTGCCCTTCCATAGGTTCTATCAAATCCCAGTAAGCGGGTACTAATACGGTATTTAGCCCCATTCTTTCTAGTTTCGGAAAAATACGTTCGATATCTTGTGTACACGCTGCTGATGAATTACCCAGTTCACCTCCTAATACGAAAAAAGGTTTGCCATCCACAATTAATTGTGTAGCAGTACCCTGCTTTTGTAAAAAGCTCTTTTGAGCCAATAAATAATTGGAGGTAAATTGAATGGAAAGTAGTAAGAATAAGATTCGCTTTTTCATCACTATAGGTAGTTTCGTTTGAATAGGTTCTATGTTTGAACAGATGGTGAGCTTGAGGAAGAATCTCTTCACTTTATGATTAGGGAAGAGATTCTTCTTTTTGCTCAGGAATACTAGAAAGATGTAGTAGTTACATCTTTCTGATATTCTTATTGGGCAGGAGTTTCCGTTTCTTCAGACTTATAAGCATTTGTCCAGTCATCACCGGTAAAATCTTCGCTGATATCTCGACCGGCTATACCGTCGCATACTCCTTTATAGGCAACTTTACGAGCATAATTGGCATCAAAGATGTTAGGCGTGTCTCCTGTAAACCAATAGGTGTGTTCATCAGCATGATCAGACAATCCCCAAAGCGTGATGCCTGATTGCTGTGCTTTAGGAATGTTAGTTTTATACGATTCAATAACCATGCGATAAATGTCAGCTTGTTTCTGCTGCTGTGCTATAGTTGGATTGGCCGTGGCTTCGTAGTTGATACGTAGATTTTTAATGTGCTTTTTTAAATAGGTCATTTACTGCTCATTGATTTAATCGTTAAACAATTTATTTTTCTTGTTACAAATTTATAAAACTATGTAGGACAATGCTTCTCTAAATGTTTCGTGTGTTACATACTATTGTTACATGACTTTCCTATACGTAACAAAGAATTCTCTTGATGTAACATTTATGTTATATGGCATAGAATACTCTATATTTTTTTGTACTTTTGTTTAGCTTTAAATTTTTCCTTATGAGAACATTATTCAGAATATATTTCCTTCTCCCATTGCTTTTTTTGACGGCTATTCCACTACAGGCACAGACCGGAAGATTTTATTCTACTGAAAAAGGATTATCCAGTAGTTTAATCAATCAATTATTCCAAGATAGTAAAGGTTACGTATGGGCAGCTACAGAGTATGGACTTAATCGTTTCGATGGTTTGCGTTTTGCAAACTATTGGCATGTTACGGGTGACTCTGTCTCTATTAGGAATAACTATGTACGTACCTTGTATGAGGATAATGAGCTGACTTTATTTATAGGATGTATTGATGGATTGATGAAATACGATAGAGATACAGATACCTATCGAACCATACCAATGATTCGTGCGGGTAAACAAGTTTTTCCGCACGTTACTCAAATACAAGAGTTAAGAAATGGAGAAGTTTGGCTGACCACTACCGGACAAGGTATGTTTCGTTTGGATCAACAGCGTAAACAGGCCGTTTCGGTCGATGATTTTCTGCGACAAGCTAATTATAATTTTCAGTCTTGTTTTTATGAAGATTCTCACTATAATATTTGGATAGGCACCTATGGCAATGGCTTGATTTGCTACTCACCAGCGACAAATGAAGTGCGTGTCTTCAAATATCCAGCACTTAATGACAACAATGTATCTGCTATTATTGAGGATAACCAAGGGAATCTATTTATTGGTACGCAAAAACAAGGATTGTCACGTTACGATAGAAAAACAAATACTATTATTGCCGTCCCTTATGCTGGAGGTAATGAGATTTCCGTATATTGCATGTCAATAGTAGAGGGTCAACTTTTGGTAGGGACCGACGGACAAGGAGTGAAGATCTATAATTCGGTCAACAAGCAATTGGTAGACTATACGCTTAATTCGGCTCCGATAGACTTTTCGGAAGGAAAGGTACATGCTATTCTGGAAGATAAAGATAAAAACTTATGGCTAGGGTTGTTTCAGAAAGGAATTCTTCTGATGCCTAAGCAGGAAACTCCGTTTGAATATTACGGTAGTAAGTCTATTTACTATAACCCCATCGGTCAAGGGTGTGTAATGTCTGTTTTTCAAGACAGCAACGATCATCTTTGGGTAGGTGCTGATAATGAAGGAATTTATGAACTAGATGCAAACGGTGTGCGATTGAAGCATTTTCAACCTGGAAAATCTAAACACTCGATAGCAAATACTATAATGAGTGTTTTTGAAGATTCCGATGGAAATCTTTGGGTAGGCTCTTATACGCGTGGATTGGCTAAAATGAATCCTTTGACAGGTGAATGCAACTATTTTTTGTCTATTGAGAATGAAAAGATTATTTCTATTACTGAGGATAAAAACAAACGTCTTTATATTGGGACATTAGGTTCGGGATTTTATCAATATAATTTACGAACCGGAGATTTGAAGCATTATGAGTCATCCAAAGATGAAACCGGTGATCTGAAGAGGAATGAATTATCTAATGATTGGATAAATTATATTTTCTGCGATAGTGAAGGTGTTATTTGGTTAGGGCACTATAAAGGCATCAGTTGCTTTAATCCCTCCTCTGGAAGTTTTGTCAATTATAATAAAGTCAATACCCTGATAACAGATTGCGTTGGTTATGCTATTCAAGAAGATTATGCGGGAAATATTTGGGCGGGAACTACGGATGGTCTGTATTGTTTCAATAAACGGACGAAAGAAGTGCGGAAGTTCACAACCAAAGATGGATTGCCGAATAATGTTATTTGCGGACTTTGTGAAGATTCTCAACATAATATATGGATCAGTACTTATATGGGAATCAGTAAGTATGATGTGAAAGAGAACCGATTTATTAATTATTATTCGGGAGATGGTTTGCAAGGTAATGAGTTTACCCATGGTGCTTTTTATAAAGACAGAAAGGGCAAAATCTATTTTGGAGGTGTGAATGGTGTGACTTGTTTTTTTCCAGAAGATTTCAATAATGTTTCTAAAGAAATGAACGTATGGGTTACCGATTTTTATGTGTTTAACAAACCGGTACATAAAAACACCCTTTCAAGTGGAGAGACTATTATTGACACTTCCGTACAAGAGGCTACTCTTTTTAGATTATCTCATCAGGATAATACTTTTAGTATTGTATTTTCTACGTTGCAATATAATAATTCAGAGGAGATTGCTTATCAATATAAAATGGACGAGTTAAGCTCCCAATGGTCTGTAACCGAACCTGGAGTAAACCGTGTGACCTATAATAATCTGCCTCCCGGTAAATATACATTGCGGGTACGTGCACTTAATCATGGTAATTTTTCAGAAACGAAAATCGTACGAGTATTAATCACTCCACCTTGGTATCAGACCTGGTGGGCTTATTTAATTTATGTCGTTTTGGCGGGGCTCTTAGTCCTAGGAATTGTTAACTATATTCTTTCTCGTATGCGGCATCGTCGTGAAATATTGGAACGAGAGCATGCTGAACAACTGAACGAAGCTAAATTGCAATTCTTTATCAATATTTCCCATGAAATACGTACGCCGATGACACTTATCATCAATCCGTTGGAGAAGTTACTGGCAGAACAGAAAGAAGAAGGGTTGCATAAAACATATTTGATGATCTACCGCAATGCCCAACGGATCTTGCGCCTAATAAACCAGTTGATGGATATTCGTAAATTAGATAAAGGACAGATGTTTTTGAAGTTCCGTGAAACGGATATAGTAGGTTTTGTCAATGATGTGATGCAGACATTTGAATACTTATCGCACAAGAAGAATATACGTTTCACCTTTGAGCATGAAATGCCATTGCTAAAAGCTTGGATTGATCTGAATAATTTTGATAAAGTACTGATGAATATTTTTTCTAATGCTTTCAAATACACACCAGAGGAAGGTGAAATCCGAGTCTGCTTGACCACGGGCAGGGATACTGCACGACGAGATGCACTGCGTAACTATTTCCAGATAGTGATAGCAGATAGTGGCATTGGTATAGATCGAAATAGGATAGAACGCATTTTTGAACGTTTCTATCAGATAGACAATGATGTAACAAAATCTAATTTTGGAACAGGAATTGGGTTGCATTTATCACGTTCATTGGTGCAGTTACATCATGGAATCATATTTGCGGAGAATCGAGAAAATGTTTCGGGTTGCCGCTTTATCATTCGACTTCCTTTGGGTTCTGCACATTTAAAGGGCGATGAACTGGAAACAATAGAGGACGGAGAAGCCATTTCTCTTTCTAAGAGGATAATGCCATCGGCGAGTTTGGCAAATGAACTATTTGAAACTGATGATTCGAAATCAGGTAGATCGAAAACTTGCCTACGTATTCTGATAGTAGAAGATGAAGAAGAAATTAGGTCTTATTTGAAGTCTGAATTATCTGATGAGTATAAGGTGGAAACGTGTAACAATGGGAAGGTGGCCTATGATGTTATTTTGAGGACTGCTCCTGATTTAGTAATCTCGGATATAATGATGCCTGAAATGGATGGGCTGACTCTGTGCCGTAAATTAAAACAGAATACCAATGTCAATCATATTCCATTAATTCTGTTGACAGCTAAATCTAGACCTGAAGAGACTTTAGAAGGTATGGAAATCGGAGCAGATGCTTATATAGTAAAACCTTTCCATACAGAGTTTTTGAAAAGTACCATTGCTAATCTGATAGCCAATCGTCGTTTGCTTCGTAATAAGTTTAGTGGGGCACAACAACAGGAAGATAGAATGGAAAAGATTTCGATGAAGTCGAGTGACGAGATTTTGATGAACAAAATAATGAAAGTGATTAATGACCACTTGGATAATCCGAAGCTGAACGTTGAAATGCTTGCTTCTGAGGTTGGGTTGAGTCGTGTACATGTATACCGCAAGTTGAAAGAACTAACTAATCTCTCAGCGCGCGATTTCATTAAGAACATTCGTTTGCAGCAAGCCGCTGCTTTGCTATCACAAGACAAAGGAGTGACCATTTCCGAGATTGCTTATGCTACCGGATATACTAGTTTGTCGCATTTTTCCAGCTCTTTCCGCGAAAAGTATGGCATGTCACCCAAAGAGTATATCAATAAGGATAAAACGAAATAGTAAAAAATCAGTTGATCTTACCTCCCCATATATTTATAATTTTCTTCTGAATCATGGTGATATTCAACAGAGATACGGCAATGAATAAGATGCATCCTGTGATGAAGCAAGGCAATAATGAGCCGGTCTCCAGTTGTGGAAATAGCGTACGAATTGCCTCAATATAATAGAACCGTAGCCATGCTACTCCGCCCACAGACAGCAACAAAATAAGGATGTTGAGGCTTACGGTTAGCATATTATAAGGAAGTGCTACACGGTTAGGACTGTATCCTATCAATAACAGATTTTCAAGTTTTGTACTGTTCTTCTGGAGTAGAAGAAAAATGCTTAGCATGAGGATATAGAATGACAAAATACTGATGAATAAGCCTACTCCTATGACGATGCCAGTGATAAGACGCAGGAAATAGGTTGTTTTACCTGCATCCAGATTATCGCCTTCTGTATCGTAATTCTTTTTCTGAAAATACTGGGCGATAGCAGCATCTGTCGGATTTTTTACTTCTATAATGAGGCGTGAAGGTGGTGCCTCTTCTCCAGGGGCAAAGGCTTGGTTAGCCCAATTCATGAATGATTGAGGCACAAGAATTGTGTTCAATCGATTCGAAAATCCTACGATATTACCTTTATATTGCTCTATACGGCCATTCCCTCGCATCATGATATCCATCTGTATCAGACTCATCAGTCCTTCTGATAGTTTGGGAAGACTCCGGCTTTGGGCAAACCCGAAGTTATAGAGATTCAGGTAATTACGAGGGATAATAATAGGTATCACGGTTGTATTTTCGTCGAAGTGCCACTTGTCTAGACTGACATCTACGTATTCGTCCGGAACAGATTCAAAAAACATTTCTGTAGACAGATGGATGCCTGCCTCTTGCATTCCTAATCCGGCGGAGACCTTGAATAAAGAAGGAGTAAAAGCACCTACACTTTTTGTGAAAGGTTGTGTTTCCAGTTCTTTAATTTCCTCTTTAGAGAAGTGACTGCTTTTTCCTGCAAAATTGCCCAGAGCACTGATCTTTTTGGTAGCAATAATATAATCCTTCTTCATAAAACTGTCTCCTTGCGTAAAGACGGGGAGGACATCACGGTAGAATTGCACACTCAACAATACGATCATCATGCCAAAAAGGTTAGCAAGAAAGAAGCCTGTCAGTTGTCCGATGCTGATGTGCTGGCGAAGCAGTTTCCAAACAAGTCTATTCATCTGTCTATGTAGATTTTACGATTTACAATGTATGATTGAAGTTGCTCATATTATTGTTTTATCGCTGGTATATACTGAATTAGAGCTTTAAAGTCTCATCATAGTTTAATGGCAGATGCTTTCCGATGGAAGTCACGATAATTCCTGCGCCTTGGCGCTCTACTTCCTCTGTAAGCAAACGACTCATGATAAGTCCATTTTCATCGTCCAGATGGCTGATGGGCTCATCTAAGAAGATAAAATCAAAAGGTTGGCAAAGGCTACGTATAAAAGCAACCCGTTGTTGTTGTCCGAAGGATAATTTGGCCGCTTTTTCATTTACTTTGTCATCAACTCCTAATGTCTCAAAAAGAGCGAGAACTTCTTTTTTCTTTTTAAAATTGGTGAGTCGGTTCTTTAGCTGTACATTTTCGAAAGCGGTCAGTTCGGGGAAGATACGTAACTCCTGAAAGAGGATGCTGAGAGAGTTCTTGCGAACTTCTACCCATTCGTTGACAGAGAGTGAGCGAATATTGCGTTCATCAAAATTAATAATACCCTGATAGTCGCGTCGATATCCGTAAATATAGCTGCATATCGAAGATTTTCCGGTACCGGAGACAGCTTCTACCAGGTAAGATTTGCCTTTGTGAAAGACAATGTCTTGATGCCATACATCTGAAGTAATGGCATCGCGACCAGCGAACACTTGAGGTAGCGTTTGCTGTAAGTGAATGCTGTACATGATTTATATCAGTGCTTAATTAGTATTCATTTTTTTTAGTAAACACTCGTTATCGTTTTACATCCCTGCAAACTCTTTTACAAAGTTTGCGACCTGTTTTAATGCATTTACATTCTTGTCTTTCAGCTGAAGGGTGATATGGGCTTCATCACTTTCACTGGTTGCTTCCAGATAAGAGATATTGCTACCAAGTGAATAGTACATATTATATTCTGCACCGCCGTATCCAACCAGCATCTTCACTATTGGCAACTCGAGGATGGCTTCGGCATTGATGACAATAGCAGAGCGTTTCCCTTTTATCTCGGAGGCATAGTTTGTATCTTTGGCAGACGGATCAACATCCTTACAAATGTTTTTGTATAATATTTCATCGTTGGTGGCATACATTTGTTTGTCGCGTATACCGAAGAAAATGTTCAGACTGCGTGATTTGTAAACATAATCATTGTCAGTAAGTTTCACAATATCATCTCCTCGACTCAAACCCAATTGGTCTTTCTTTTCATATAGATCTTTTAGGGAAACGTTGTTCTGAATACTAGCATAAGCGAGGAAAGAAGGAGCTTTACTCATGGTTATGTTGATAAGACCTATAGTCAGATCATTCTGAAATGTGCTGAATAAATTTTTAATTTCGTCAGCCTTGGTAATGGAGAACTCGTTACGAAACTGCTCGTTTTCTTGCAATAGGTTGTAGAACTCTTCACCATTTACGCCTATGCTCAGCAAGCCTACAGTAGATTTTGGGAAATACTTCAAGAATGTATTTTCAATGGGACGCGTACTTTTTATCTGCTTTGCCAACATCGCTTTTAGTTCCGGATTTTCCGTGTGGTTTTTGATCACCATTTCTATTTTCCCTTTTTCGAAAGAGAGGCTACCCAGTATTATCAGGTCTTTCAAGTCAATGTCTTTAGGCATACCAAAGTTGATTTGTTTGGTATAGGCACCAAGAACGCCGGAAGGGGAAAAGAACATGTTAACTTCTCCATTTTGCTTTTGCATCTTTTTGAATGCTTCGCTTTGATTGATGCTGTTTTCTTCTGTTTGTTTTAGTAAGGAGGTGATGCCTTCCTTAATCTTATCAAGTTGTGCAGCATTATTATAGTCCACAGCCAACAGCGTTGAAGCATTGAAGGCCACTAATGATTGCTTGGTAATTTGAATCAAAGAATACCCATCTCCTTCAGTAATTGGAGCATTCGACAATTCCTTCTGAGTCACTTCAAGGAAGTTCTTTAGTTCGTCCTCATCAATCACTTTAGCAACTAAGGTGGTGTAATCAAAAGTAGGTGCTTTAAAAATATATACCGGGGCGGTGACATCTACACCCGACTTTGACGGATCTTTCATGACGGCTTCCAATTGTTGGAAGGTAGCCGCATTCATACCGCTTTTCATAGCCTCTGTCAACTTTATTAAAGCCTCTTTATTCTCTTTATCATTAACTCCCGCTTTTTCAGCTAAAGTTTTTAGGTTGATAGATACTACTCCGCTAGCATTGGCGGGAATGGCATTAGTATACTCTGCAGCCTTTTGAGAACAAGAGCTTACAAATACAATTAGTACTGCCAGTACTGAAAGCTGAAGGAATAAACTTTTCTTCATATCATTGTAGTTTTGATGAATATTCATTGATTCTGTAAATTCAAGATGTGGCAAGCAACGAGTGCAGCTGTTTCAGTACGCAGCCGTGATTGCCCCAAGCTAATTGGAGTATATCCGTTTACCAGAGCCTTTTTTACCTCTTCTTCGCTAAAATCTCCTTCGGGACCAATAAGTACGAGGGCATCTTCTCCTTTACGGATAATATCTTTGAGTAACGGTTTTTCTCCTTCATAACAATGGGCGATAAATTTCTGTCCTTTAAAGGGTTGAATGATGAACTTGTTGAAGTCTGTCATTTCATTTAGCTTTGGTAAGCGTGCCTTGAGAGATTGTTTGATGGCAGAAATCAATATCTTGGAGATACGCTCTGTCTTGATTATTTTTCGTTCTGAGAAGCGACAGTTCAGAAAAGTCAGTTCATCGAAGCCTATTTCGGTAGCCTTTTCAACAAACCATTCTGTGCGATCCATATTTTTAGTAGGTGCCATGGCTATGTGCAGATGTCCGCCCCACAAAGGGGGTTGTGGAAGTGTTTCCATAAGCTGGACAAAACATCTTTTATTGGAAACAACACTTATTTCGGCACGATAAAAATGGCCGTTACCATCGGTTAGTCTCACTTCATCTCCGATTTGCAAGCGTAATACTCGTATGGCATGTGCTGCCTCCTCTTCAGGTAGTTCTGTGTCTGTTTGTATGTTGGGTGTATAGAATACGTGCATAGAATTAGGGGTTATTCTTATGTTGATTAATTTGGTCTCTCAGAAGAGCTGCATGCTCATAATCTTCTTCTTCAACTGCTTTTTGGAGGGCTGCTTTCAGAATATCGAGCGCATTATCTTTTGAGAGGTCTTCCTGTTCATTTTCATGGTCGTTATCGGTGCTTTTTTCGGTTTTCAACTGTTCTGTTTCCAGAATCTCCTCGTAAATGAAGATGGGGGCACTCATTCGAAGAGCAAGTGCCACGGCATCACTTGTACGAGCATCAATGCGGAGAATCGTTTCATCTTCTTTCATGTAAAGATAAGAATAGAAAACGCCATTATCTACTTTATAAATAAGAACGTGCATAAGCTGAACTCCTAAAACCTCAAGTACGGAAGCAAACAGATTGTATGTTAACGGGCGAGGCGGAACAATGCCCTTCAACTCAATGACCATTGCCTGCGCTTCGGAAGCGCCAATAATAACCGGAAGTTGACGTTTGCCATCTACTTCGCCCAAAACCAAAGCATAAGCACCTGCTTGAGCTTGGCTATTAGAAATATTCAGTACTTGTAGTTCTACTTTTTTTTTGCTCATACTATATACACTTCACCGCTTTTATCATTCTTTTTCGGGTTGATGTTTGTACTTGAAAACAAATGCAAACACAACAGCCACTATGAGTGCATAGGCAGCGAACGTGTACCAGGCCGACTGCCATTGCGTAATCTGAGACACTTCGCTGTTGAAATCGACGAAATGATTAACTACTGCTTGGGCACCCAAAGTGCCGATGGTAGCACCGAAACCATTTGTCATGATGACGAACAGACCTTGTGCACTAGAACGGATGTCTTTGTCCGTTTCTCTATCAACAAATAAAGAGCCGGATATGTTGAAAAAATCAAATGCAACACCGTAAACAATCATCGAAAGAATAAACATCCATACACCGTTTCCAGGATTACCTGCTCCAAACAGACCGAAGCGCAACACCCACGCCAGCATGGCGATTAGCATAACCTGTTTGATGCCGAAACGTTTGAGGAAGAAAGGTATCAGCAAAATACATAGTGTCTCGGATACCTGTGATAAGGAAATCAAAATATTGGCATGTTGTACACCAAAGGTGTTGGCATACTCAGGAACACTTCCAAAACTGCTGATATATGGATTGGCAAAACCGTTGGTAATCTGTAAAGAAACTCCTAATAACATGGAGAAGATAAAGAAGATGGCCATCTTCTTTTGCTTGAATAGGGTGAAAGCACGTAGTCCCAACGCTTCCACCAATGATTTAGTCTTTCCGCCCTTGCAGGTGGGGCAATCAGGTAACGTCAATGCATAGAAACCGTAAACTAAACCAATGATGGCGCAGGCAAAGAATTGACCGTAGTTATTCTGCAAACCCAATAAATCAACGACCCACATGGAGCAGATAAAACCGATAGTCCCGAAGATACGAATGGGAGGAAAAGTTTTGATGGTGTCTAGCCCGGCTTTATCCAAAGCAGTGTATGCTACGGAGTTGGACAAGGCTAATGTAGGCATATAGAATGCAACGCTTAATGAGTAGAATGTAAACAGTGTGCCGAAGTCTACGTCGGCTCCTTTACTCATGCCATAGTATCCAGCAGCACCCATAAATATGGCAGCCATAAAATGGCTGAAGCTTAAAAGTTTATGAGCAGGTATCCAGCGGTCGGCAATAATACCGAGGATGGCGGGCATAAATAATGACACAATACCTTGCATGGCATAAAACATACCGATGTGCCCAGCAAGACCTATTTTAACTAAATAGCTGCCCATAGATGTTAGATAGGCTCCCCACACGGCAAACTGTAGGAAATTCATAATGATTAAGCGAAGTTTTATGCTCATAATACTTTCTTATTATGCGTTTTATTTTGATTAATATAACGCAAATGTAGGGATTTTATCGGAAAGAGCGATGGACAGAAGGGGAAAAAGCATACTTATAGGTATATAAAAAAAAGAAGGCTATCTATCCCAGACAGCCAATCTTTGTTAACCTTAAATCTAATACCATGAAAAACACAGTGCAAATATAGATGTTTTATGTTATATAACATGATATATTAGCGAGAATCTGCTATTTATTAATATTATTTAAGAAATAAACCGCTTTTCTCTCACAATTACTCTACATAGAGTACCAATCCTTTGAGGTATTCTCCTTCAGGATGGTAGATACTTACCGGGTGATCGGCAGGCTGTGTCAATTGGTGCAAGATACGAACGTTGCGTCCAGATATGGCAGCAGCTGTGAATACGGCTGTGCGAAAATTTTCTTTACTGACAGCTTGCGAACAAGAAAAAGTGAAAAGAATACCGCCTGGTTTGATCTTTTCAAAAGCCTTGACGTTGAGTTTGCGATAACCTTGCAGTGCGTTGCGTAGCGCATCACGATGTTTGGCAAATGCAGGGGGGTCAAGTACTATGAGATCGTATTGATCGCCCATACGGTCCAGATATTTGAAAGCATCTTCGGCATACGCAGCATGACGGGCGTCACCGGGGAAGTTTAACTCGATATTTTTATTGGTCAAGTCAATAGCTTTCGCAGAACTATCTACAGAATGTACCAGTTGGGCATTACCTCGCATGGCATACACAGAAAAGCCTCCGGTGTAGCAGAACATATTCAGGACATTACGATTTTGAGCATAGCGTTCAAGTAAGGAGCGGTTTTCGCGCTGATCCACGAAGAAGCCGGTCTTTTGACCCTTCAGCCAGTCTATTTGGAATTTCAAACCATATTCCATGGCAACGTTGTCCGTGCTTCCACCTTTCAGGAAACCGTTTTCTGGATAGAGGTCGGCTTTGAAAGGGAGGGTCGTTTCTGATTTATAATAGATGTTGTCAAGTTCAGTACCCATCACTTCGGTCAGGGCATTGGCAATAGCCATACGGTCGAGATGCATACCTGCAGAATGAGCTTGCATGACGGCAGTGCGGGCATAGATGTCAATCACAAGTCCAGGCAGACTGTCTCCTTCTCCATGTACCAAGCGGTAGGTATTGTTCGTTGGATTTTCGGCAACACCGATGCTACGGCGCATATCGTAAGCGATGCTTAGCTTACGTTTCCAGAAGTCGATGTTGATGTCTTCGTCTTGGCGGAAAGTCAATACACGTATCGCAATGCTGCCAATCTGGAAGTGTCCTTTGGCTATAAATTCTTTCTTAGAAGTATAAACTTCAACGACCTCTCCTTCTTCAGGTTCTCCATCAATGCGTGCAATGGCACCGGAGAATACCCAGGGGTGGAAACGTTTTAATGACTCTTCTTTGCCGGATTTGAGATATACTTTATACATATAATTAAATTAAAAGCTTGCTCTCCGTTCTCTTCCCGAAAAGCGAAGGGAGATGAAGCTATTATTAGATTTTGCTTAAGCGTCGCAAACTTTTATCTTTATTGTAACTTTTGTTTTAAAAGCAGTTGGGATCATCTGATATTCCTGTTTTCTTGGGTATCGATCTCTTTTATTTCTTCTTCTCTCTCTTTCGGAGAAGGAGGAAGACTTTCTATTTCGAAATCTCCTGTGTACTTCAGCTCTTGCAATTTGTTATAGATGTTAAGACATGCCCAGGCATCGGTTGCTGCATATCTTTTTTGAGATTCGCTCAATACATCTGCTTCCCAATTGGAGAGGCGTTGACTTTTTGATATTTTTTCTCCAAAGAGAATGGCATATATCTTTTGAAGGCTTTTGTCTTGAATGCCAAAGGTGCGAACATATTCTTGCAACTCTATACAGGCATGCTGCTCAAAAGGTGCTCGTTTATGTAACATCATAAAATCGTCTCGTAAGGAAAGACCTACTTTGGTCACGCTAGGACTTTCTAATAGAGTGATAATGGGGAGTGTTAATCCGGTAAGGTTCAGACGAAACAAGAAACAATGTTCCTCTGAGGAGATTTGCAGCAAGGCCACTTTGTGAGACTGTCCCTTGATGAAGGAAGGACGCGTTTCGCTATCAATACCCAAAAGGGAGCAACCTCTCAGGTAGGTGACTGCTTTTTCAGCTTCCGAAGGTGTCTGCACTACGTGTATTTGTCCGGGGAAGACAGCTTTGGGTAGCTCTCTCAGGGTGTCTTTATCTATTGTTCTTTTGATAACCATTACTTCAAGCTTTTATCCCAAATAGGGTTCGTCTCCAATGATACTATCCTCTTCATTATCTTCTTCCTCAGCGTCTTGAGTATATCTCACATCATGCAGCGCACGTAGCGTGTTTACAAGCTTTTGTCCCCAATAATGACGGAAATTTTCCTGACAGATGGCCAGGGAATCATTCATGGTTTCGTTCAATCCCAGTTGGAAGACAAAGATAAAGTCTTTGATGTCTTGATAAATATCTGCAAAATCTTCTGAGATGTATCTTGTAACGGGTTGGTCGCTATACTTCATGTCTGAGACGAATACCTCCAGATAGTCATCTTTTTCGGCAAGGATACCGGCTATGTTCATGCGAAACACTTCGTAGGTCTCTTCTGTTACAAAAGTTTCAGGACCCTGATCGCCTATCGTTTTGCACTCTGGTAACATAGAGGCTTTGAGATAGAGTAGCGGGAGTATCTTTAAGGAAGTATCGACAAAGATAGAGCGTTTCACTCCTTCTGCTTGTTCTAGAAACTTGCAGAACTCGGCAGCTACAGTGACGAATTCCACTACATTACGGTCGAATATCACTTGACTTTCTTTTTTCATTGTTCTTTTATTCTTTGAGGTGCAAAGATATAACAAAAACTTGAGAAACGGAGCAAAGCATTGAACATTCAAGCATCGTAATTCAGAATGAAAAATGGATGACTTAGGAAATCAAGCCCCTTCAGTTTACACAGATAAGAGCGTCGGCTTACGCAGATAAGAGCGTTGGCTTACACAGATAAGAGCGTTGGCTTACGCAGATAGGAGTGTTCACTTACGCAGATAGGAGTGTTGTCTTATGCTTATATTCTTGCATTCAGAATAAAAGTTAAAAAACTCTCTATTCTTCTTTAAGGATTTGTCAAGTCATTCTCTGGAGATTTGAGATGAGGCTTCGGAGACAAGGGTAGTAAGGTATTACCACTTAGAGAGGATGTTTGTCGAGATTTCGCTTTTTTATGCAGTTTAAAAAGCAGAGTGTCGGGGCGAGGTATTCTTTTTTTTATTACTTTTGCACCAATATCTAATAGATAAAGGTGTATAAAGAATATTATAGTTAAGATGGCAAAGAAAGGTACGAATAAAAATGTGGATTCAAATGATGGATCTTCGCTCGGTTTCTTCGGTAAAATTACGGCTGTGTTCAAGAACGAGACTATTCACTTTGTAATAGGCTTAGTACTTGTTATTTTTGCGGTTTACTTATTACTCGCTTTCTCGTCATTCTTCTTCACAGGAGCGGCGGACCAGAGTATCATTGACAGTGGCAATGCGGAAGAATTGGCTTCTACCCATAATGGTGTGAAGAATTATGCTGGTTCTCGTGGTGCACAGTTGGCAAGTTATCTCATAAACGACTGTTTTGGGGTGTCTTCCTTTTTTATTCTTGTACTCTTGGCAGTGACTGGCTTAAAGTTGATGAAGGTACGTGTGGTACGTTTGTGGAAGTGGTTTATAGGTTGCTCGCTGTTATTGATTTGGTTCTCAGTGTTTTTTGGTTTTGTGTTTGTAGATCAATATGAAGATTCATTCCTTTATTTGGGAGGGATGCATGGATATAATGTCAGCAACTGGCTGGTATCGCAAGTGGGTGTGCCCGGGGTATGGATGATTCTATTGGTTACTGCCATATGTTTCCTTATCTATTTGAGTACACGTACCATTGTATGGTTACGAAGCTTGTTTGCTCTTCAATTCTTGAGACGTAAGAAGAAGACTGAACAAGAGAAGGGGGAGACTCCCGAAGAATTTACCGATTCCTGGACTGCTACAGGGACAGAGCCGTTGCAAAATAGGAGAAATGTAAAAACGGAGAATCATGAACCTGCGAATTCAGATAAAACGGAAGAAGAGGTTTCTGGGCATGAAATTACCCTTGATTTGGGGAATATGACCGCAGAAAAACCGACGAAGCAAGAGGAAGGAATTAAAATGACGATTGAGTCGCCTACTTCGGAAATTGTGCCTCCTTACCGTGCACCATCGGAAACGAAAGAACCTATATTTGAAGTTGAAACTAAGGAAGACGAAGAATATCAAGGAGCCGAAAAAGAACCGTATAATCCTTGCTTGGATTTAGAGAATTATCACTATCCTACGGTAGACTTGATGAAGCATTATGATGACAATGGCCCGACGATTGATATGGCAGAACAGAATGCCAATAAAGATAAGATTATCAATACGCTACGGAGCTTTGGTATAGAAATCAATACAATCAAGGCTACTGTAGGACCTACGGTGACACTTTATGAAATCACTCCCGAACAAGGCGTACGTATTTCCAGAATACGTGGTTTGGAAGATGATATTGCCCTCAGTCTTTCAGCATTGGGTATTCGTATCATAGCCCCTATACCCGGTAAAGGTACGATTGGTATTGAAGTGCCTAACTCTAATCCAAAGATTGTATCCGGACAGAGCATTATCGGTAGCAAGAAGTTTCAAGAATCTACTTATGACTTACCCATTGCATTAGGGAAGACTATTACAAACGAGGTATTCATGGTGGATTTGTGCAAAATGCCGCATGTGCTTGTTGCCGGGGCTACCGGTCAGGGTAAATCTGTGGGCTTAAATGCGATTATTACTTCTTTATTATATAAGAAACATCCGGCAGAATTAAAGTTCGTGTTGGTCGATCCGAAGAAGGTAGAGTTTAGCATCTATTCGGTGATTGAACATCATTTTCTTGCGAAGTTGCCTGATGGAGAAGATGCGATTATTACAGATGTTACCAAGGTTGTACAGACTCTGAACTCCATATGTGTAGAAATGGATACACGTTACGACTTGCTGAAGACTGCTCATGTACGTAATATCAAGGAGTATAACGAGAAGTTTGTTAATCGACGTTTGAATCCTGAGAAAGGACACAAATTCATGCCGTATATGGTAGTCGTTATTGACGAGTTCGGTGATTTGATTATGACAGCTGGCAAGGATGTGGAATTGCCTATTGCCAGAATTGCTCAGTTGGCACGTGCCGTGGGTATTCATATGATCATCGCCACCCAGCGACCTACTACCAATATCATTACAGGTACAATTAAAGCAAACTTCCCTGCACGTATTGCTTTCCGTGTATCGGCAATGGTTGATTCACGTACGATCCTTGACCGTCCGGGTGCTAATCAGCTGATTGGACGCGGCGACATGTTATTCCTACAGGGAGCTGACCCGGTTCGTGTGCAGTGTGCCTTCATTGATACTCCCGAGGTGGCTGAGATTACAAAGTTTATTGCCCGCCAACAAGGCTATCCTACTGCCTTCTACTTACCGGAATATGTGGATGAAAATGCCGGAAGTGATCTTGGAGATGTAGATATGGGGCGTTTAGATCCTTTGTTTGAAGATGCTGCTCGCTTGATTGTGATTCATCAACAAGGATCAACATCCCTTATACAACGTAAATTTGCCATTGGTTATAATCGGGCGGGACGCATCATGGATCAGTTGGAAAAAGCTGGGGTTGTAGGCCCGGCACAAGGAAGCAAAGCGCGTGAAGTGTTCTGTGTGGATGAAAGTGATTTGGGAATGCGTCTGAACAGTTTGAATTAATGATTCTTTCAAAAGTCTTTATGATATGTTGAAAATTAGTCAATTTGTATTTTGTATTGGTTTGCTTTGCCTGTCTATACCGATGTTGGCACAAGGGTCGGATGCTAAAGGAATTCTGGAACGTACCACCTTGAAATTCAGAGAAGCCGGAGGTATAAAAGCTACGTTTACAGTGCGTTCATCTGAAGGCTCTTCCAAAGGTGTCATTCGTTTGAAAGGAGATCAGTTCTTGTTGGATGCAGAGGGAGTAACCACTTGGTTTGACGGGCATACGCAATGGAGTTATCTCTCTTCCAGTGAAGAGGTAAATGTTTCTGAACCCACTGCTGAAGAATTACAAAGCATCAATCCTTATGCCTTTTTGTCTCTTGACGAACGTGGGTATAAATTAAAATTAGGGAAAATAGATAATGCACAGGATGATTCTCTTTACAAGCTTGTGTTTACGGCTACCACCCGCAAGTTGGATTTGCAATGTGTGATTTTGTATGTATCAAAAGATTCTTTGCGTCCGGTGCGGGTCAGTATGGCTCAGCGAGGAGGAGAAACGGTCGTTATAATTATCAATTCTTACCAAACGGGACAGACTTATCCGGATGCTCTTTTTGTATTTGACAAGAAGTCTTATCCCGAGGCAGAGATCATTGATTTGAGATGATGAAAGCTGACTCGGTGAGTTTCATTCATTATTAATTGTAAATTATAAAATAGTAATAAAGTTATGATGGAAACAGAAAAAGTAAAATGTCTAATTGTTGGTTCCGGCCCTGCTGGATATACTGCTGCTATCTATGCTGGTCGTGCTAATCTTTCACCAGTGCTCTATGAGGGATTGCAACCGGGTGGTCAACTGACGACAACTACTGACGTGGAAAATTTTCCGGGTTATCCGAGCGGTATTGGTGGTCCGGAACTGATGGAAGACTTGCGTAAACAAGCAGAACGTTTTGGCGCAGACTTGCGTTTTGGGGTTGCTACTGCTGCAGATTTAAGCAAGTCTCCCTATAAAATCACCATTGATGAAGAAAAGGTGATTGAAACAGAGACTCTTATTATAGCAACAGGTGCTACTGCAAAATATTTGGGACTTGATGATGAAAAGAAATATGCCGGTATGGGAGTGAGCGCTTGTGCTACCTGTGATGGTTTCTTTTATCGTAAAAAAACAGTGGCTGTTGTCGGTGGTGGCGATACTGCTTGTGAAGAGGCTATCTATCTTGCCGGATTGGCATCAAAGGTTTACCTGATTGTACGTAAATCTTTCTTGCGTGCTTCCAAAATCATGCAAGAGCGTGTACTGAAACATGAAAAGATTGAGGTTTTGTTTGAACACAATGCCGTAGGCTTGTATGGCGAGAATGGTGTAGAAGGTGTACACTTGGTGAAACGCATGGGTGAACCTGATGAGGAACGGTATGATTTAGCTGCTGATGGTTTCTTCCTGGCTATCGGACATCAACCGAATTCAGCTATTTTTAAACCTTATGTAGATACGGATGAAGTAGGTTACATCATTACCGAGCCTGATACCCCGCGTACAAAAGTTCCGGGTGTTTTTGCTGCCGGTGATGTTTCTGATTCTCATTATCGTCAAGCAATTACAGCTGCAGGTAGTGGATGTAAAGCTGCCATGGAAGCTGAAAGATACTTATCTGCAAAAGGATTTGCCGGATAATAGATATTTTTTTAGGTAGTGATGAATGATAATAGACTAAGCAATGATATTGTAAGTCATTTATCATTCATCACTTATTTTAGATTAATGAATTTCTATTTCATCTACATATAGA
>CALYZE010000001.1 GCA_945607605.1 uncultured Bacteroides sp. | reverse complement strand
GACCCCCTGCTCCCAAAGCAGGTGCGCTAACCGGACTGCGCTACACCCCGAATGCTTTACTTCTTAAAAGCGAGTGCAAAGGTAATTTCTTTTTTAATACCAACCAAATGTTTTGGAAACTTTTATGCAGATAAAATCACATTTTAAGATAAAAATCTTTTGTCAAAGCTGTGTATTCGGGGGTAAACTCGTTGTGATTCACCTTAATACAAAGATTCTCTTCTATGCAGTCTTTTTCTTGAAAACTAAAGGTCAGCAGAAGGCGCCGACAGGGTTTTTCTGGTTTTGTAAAGACTTGCGTGCGATGTAATGGAAATAAATGGTGTTGCCAAGCTGCATCTATCACTGCTTTTTCAGTCTCAGACGGGATGATGAGACTCACTACCCCCTCTTCGCAAAGTAAATGTGCTGCATGGCGAAACAAGGAATCATAGTTTAATCCTCCTGAGTGTCGTGCCATGTTGCGTTGCTTATCCGGGCATTTAAGTGCATCCATAAAATAGGGAGGATTGGAGACGATGAGATCAAATTTATCTTCTGACTGATAATTTCGGAAATCAACACATTCAATTTTTATCCTATCGCCCCATGGAGACTGTTGGATGTTTTCTTTAGCTTGGTCGGCTGCGACGGTATCTATTTCGATAGCCGTTATTTTAGAATGTTGGTTTCGTTGAGCTAACTGTAAAGCTATTAAGCCCGTACCGGTACCAATATCAAGTATGCGTTTGGCATTGTTAACCGGAGCCCAAGCACCTAAGAGTACACCATCTGTACCTACTTTCATAGCACATTTATCATGATAAACAGTAAACTGTTTAAACATAAAGAATGAATTAGACATATTTATCTTCTTTAATTGGCTCCAAAAATAATCAAAGCCATTAGAATAACTGCAAATTTGGCACTGTTTTTGTGTTTTTAAAGAATCAGAACTTCTATTTATGAAGAAATAGCTTAACTTTGCAGGCGCTTTATTGGCCTGTCAATATGACATAACTAAAAAGAAAGAAATGAAGAAAAGAAATTACCTAAGTGATATGGAAGAAAGCAGTGGCAATGCTTTCTCAGTAATAGCCGATTTTGAAGGGAATGAAGAACAATTAATGGATATTGAAGTGGATGATATTCTTCCTGTGCTACCTCTTCGGAATATGGTATTATTTCCAGGTGTGTTCATGCCTGTATCTGTAGGAAGAAAGACTTCTTTGAAATTGGTGCGTGAGGCAGAAAAGAAAAGTTCTTATATAGCTGTAGTATGCCAAAAGACGGCTGAAACAGAATCTCCTTCGTTTGAAGAACTGCACACCATTGGCTCAGTGGCCAAAATCGTTCGTGTGTTGGAAATGCCGGATCAGACCACTACGGTCATTCTTCAGGGTTCCAAACGTATGGAATTGAAGGAGGTTACAGATACAACACCTTATTTGAAAGGAAAGGTGGTTACGTTGAATGATGAAATCCCAAACAAGAAGGATAAGGAGTTTCATGCATTGGTAGAAGCATGTAAAGATTTGACTATACGCTATATCAAATCCTCTGATATGTTTCCGCAAGACTCTGCTTTTGCTATCAAGAACATTACGAATCCCATGTTTTTGGTTAATTTTATCTGTACCAACCTTCCATTGAAAAAGGATGAGAAAATAGAATTGCTGAAAATGGATGCACTGCGTGCCCGTACATATCGTCTGCTGGAGATATTGAATCGTGAAGTACAACTTGCCGAAATCAAGGAGTCTATCCAGTTGCGTGCTCGTGAGGATATAGACCAACAGCAACGTGAATATTTCTTGCAACAACAAATCAAAACTATCCAAGATGAACTGGGTGGCGGTGGTCAGGAACAGGAAATAGAAGAAATGCGCAAGAAAGCCGAAACCATCAAGTGGAGTGAAGAGGTGAAAGCTGCATTTTTAAAGGAGGTAGATAAGTTGGAGCGTACACATCCTCAATCACCTGATTTCAGTGTGCAATTGAATTATCTGCAAACGATGCTCAGTTTGCCTTGGGGTGTTTATACCACAGACAACTTGAATCTTACGAATGCCGAAAAGACCTTGAATAAGGATCATTATGGTTTGGAGAAGGTAAAAGAACGTATCCTGGAACATCTGGCAGTTCTAAAGCTGAAAGGTGACATGAAATCGCCTATCATCTGCTTGTATGGCCCTCCGGGAGTGGGAAAAACATCACTGGGACGTTCCATTGCTGCTGCTTTGAAACGGAAGTACATCCGTATGTCTTTAGGTGGCGTACATGATGAAGCTGAGATTCGTGGACATCGCAAAACGTATATCGGCGCAATGCCGGGACGTATCATCAAGAGTTTGATCAAGGCGGGTTCTTCCAATCCGGTGTTTATTTTGGATGAGATTGATAAGGTCAGCGCAGATCGTCAGGGAGACCCCTCCTCTGCCCTTCTTGAGGTGCTTGATCCGGAGCAAAATACGACGTTCCACGATAACTTTCTAGATGTGGATTTTGATTTATCCAAGGTTATGTTCATTGCTACGGCCAATAATCTGAATAGCATCCCCAGTCCGTTGTTAGACCGTATGGAGCTGATTGAAGTAAGTGGATACATTACGGAAGAAAAGATTGAAATTGCTCGTCGCCACCTAGTTCCAAAAGAACTCGAAGCGAACGGAATGAAGAAAAGTGACATCAAGATACCGAAGAGTACGTTGGAGTTCATTATTGAGGACTATACCCGTGAAAGCGGTGTACGTGAATTGGAAAAGAAGATAAGCAAAATTCTTCGTAAATCGGCACGTCAGTATGCTACAGACGGCTTCTTCTTGAAGAAAGAAATTAAATCGGGAGATTTGTATGAATTCCTTGGTGCACCGGAATATACACGTGATAAATATCAGGGAAATGAATACGCCGGAGTTGTGACAGGTTTGGCCTGGACGGCTGTAGGTGGTGAGATTCTTTTTGTGGAAACAAGTTTGAGCCGTGGTAAGGGTGGACGTTTGACGTTGACCGGCAACTTGGGTGATGTCATGAAGGAGTCGGCTATGCTGGCCTTGGAGTACATCAAATCTCATTCTTCTCTATTGCATCTTGATGAAGATATTTTCGACAACTGGAATATTCATGTTCATGTGCCTGAAGGAGCTATCCCCAAAGATGGTCCGTCGGCCGGTATAACAATGGCCACTTCCCTTGCTTCTGCCCTTACTCAACGAAAAGTAAAGGCGAACCTTGCCATGACAGGTGAAATCACACTTCGTGGCAAAGTACTGCCGGTAGGTGGTATTAAAGAGAAGATATTGGCTGCCAAACGTGCCGGTATCAAAGAGCTTATTTTGAGTGAAGAGAATCGTAAAAATATAGATGAGATTCAGGATATCTATCTGAAAGGACTGACTTTCCATTATGTGAAAGATGTAAAGGAGGTATTTGCCATTGCGCTGACTGATGAAAAAGTAGTCGATGCCATTGACTTGTCCGTTAAAAAAGAAAAGAAAGAAGAATGACATTTGAATTACAACACACAGACAGTAAGACGAATGCACGTGCCGGTTTGATTACTACCGCTCACGGACAGATTGAAACTCCTATCTTTATGCCGGTAGGTACGGTAGGAACCGTGAAGGGAGTGCATTTGACTGAATTGAAAGAAGATATTAAGGCGCAGATTATATTAGGAAATACCTACCATCTCTACTTGCGTCCGGGATTGGAAGTGATTGAAAAAGCCGGCGGACTTCATAAGTTCAATGGTTTTGACGGACCCATGTTGACAGATAGTGGTGGCTTTCAGGTGTTTTCATTATCCGGTATTCGCAAACTTCGTGAGGAAGGTGCAGAGTTTCGTTCGCATATAGACGGTAGCAAACATATCTTTACTCCTGAAAAGGTGATGGATATTGAACGTACCATCGGTGCAGACATTATGATGGCTTTTGATGAATGCCCTCCCGGAGATTCTGATTATGAATATGCCAAGAAATCTTTAGGTTTGACGCATCGTTGGTTAGATCGTTGCATCAAGCGCTTCAATGAAACTGAACCTAAATATGGTTATCAGCAAGCCTTGTTTCCGATTGTGCAAGGTTGTGTGTATAGAGATCTTCGTGAACAGTCTGCTGAGTTCGTTGCCTCCAAAGGAGCAGAAGGAAATGCTATCGGTGGATTGGCAGTGGGTGAACCGGTGGATAAGATGTACGAGATGATTGAATTAGTGAACGGTATCCTTCCCAAAGACAAACCTCGTTATTTGATGGGCGTCGGTACTCCCGTCAATCTTCTGGAAGGCATAGAACGTGGGGTGGATATGTTTGATTGCGTAATGCCTACCCGTAATGGACGCAATGGCATGATATTTACTAAAGATGGCATCATGAATATGCGCAACAAGAAGTGGGAAATGGACTATTCTCCCATTGAGGCAGACGGTGCTTCTCATGTAGATACAATGTATAGCAAGGCTTATTTGCGTCATTTATTCCATGCTCAAGAGCTGCTGGCTATGCAAATAGCATCCATTCATAATTTAGCTTTCTATCTATGGCTGGTGGGCGAAGCTCGCAAACATATCATTGCCGGTGACTTCTCAACGTGGAAACCGATGATGGTGAAACGCGTATCTACAAGATTATGAAAAAAATGGATTGGAAGATATGGAAGGGAATAAAACTGCCTAAAGGCAAGTTCCTGAAGCGGTTGGACTGGTACATCATCCAGAAGTTTCTGGGTACCTATGTCTTTGCTATTGCTTTGATTATTTCTATTGCGGTAGTATTCGACTTTAATGAAAAGATGGACCGCTTTATGTCGCACGAGGCACCGTGGAATGCCATCGTTTTCGACTATTACTTAAACTTTATCCCCTATTTTGCCAATCTCTTTAGCCCGTTGTTTGTTTTTATTGCAGTAATCTTCTTTACTTCCAAATTGGCGGAGAACTCAGAGATTATAGCCATGTTCTCCACAGGCATGAGTTTCCAACGTATGTTACGTCCTTATATGGTGTCGGCTGCCATCATTGCGATCGTGACTTTTGGTTTAGGTGCTTATGTCATTCCGGAAGGTAGTGTGACGCGTATCAACTTTGAAGATAAGTACTACAAGCCTCGTAAGGCAAATACCGCGCGGAATATTCAGCTGGAAGTGGACTCGAATGTAATTGCTTACATCGAGCGTTTTGAAGATTATAGTAAAACCGGTTATCGCTTTTCTCTGGATAAGTTTAAAGACAAGCAATTGGTGTCTCACTTAACGGCTCGTTCTATTGTTTATGACACGACCTCTGTGCATAAATGGACCGTAAAAGATTACATGATTCGCGAGATGGACGGAATGAAAGAGAGTATCACCAAGGGTGAGCGTATTGATACGACTCTTTTTATGGAACCTGCCGACTTTCTGATTATGAAGAATCAGCAGGAGATGTTGACCAGCCCTCAGCTGAGTGAATATATTGCCAGGCAACGACAACGGGGTTTCGCCAATATCAAAGAATTTGAGATTGAATATCATAAGCGCATTGCCATGTCGTTTGCCTCTTTCATTCTGACTTTGATTGGAGTTTCTCTTTCCTCAAAAAAGACAAAGGGAGGTATGGGACTTCATTTAGGCATTGGATTGGGATTGAGCTTCTCTTATATACTTTTCCAAACCATTGCTTCTACATTTGCTATCAATGGAAATGTGCCTCCGGTCATCGCCGTATGGATACCGAATGTACTTTATGCGTTTATAGCATTCTATTTATATAAAAAGGCTCCGAAATAAATGCAGATAAGTGCGTACACCGACGCAGTTATCTCCGTACGCTGACGCAGTTATCTGCATAAGCCAACTCTCTTATCTGCGTACGCCGATGCAGTTATCTGCGTATATCGATGCTCTTATCTGTGTAAATGAAAAAAAATAAGAAGCCCCTCCCGCTCCTGTGTATTCACAAGTGCGGGAGGGGCTTTTTGTTGTATTCGTTTCCTCTTTTGTTCTGCTCTCTTTTTAGTAAGCTATTCAGCTTATTTTAAAAGAACATTTCACTTCCTTCTCACAAGTTCTTGAAGTCTCTCATTGCATCAAAAGATGCTCAAAACTTAATTCAAGTAAGCAGAAAGTTCTGCAGCAGAGATGTTTTTGGCAATAATAACACCATTTTCATCCAGTAAATAGTTAGTAAATCCACGGGCTAAACGGTATTTTTTAAATAAGCCTGAAGATTCGCCTTTAGTTTCCACGAAACAAGTGGGCGTAACTATTTGGTCCTTACGAATGGTTTCTTCAAAAATTGACTGATACTCGTCAAATGAAACAGAAACCATTTCCACATTACTACGGGAAGTAGAACGAAGTGCATTGCTTAAACTTGCGTTTTGCATCCGGGACTGCGCATCGTAACTTGCCCAAAAGCTAAGCAGTCGATACTTACCTTTCAATTTGGAAAGGCTCGCTTTAGATTGCTCGGCCAACATAGTTTGGATCTTAAAATCCGGGGCTATGTCACCCACATTTAAACCTCCGGTAGGTTTGTCTTTTTCTACAAAAGAAGTCAAGGAACTTATTAGTAATACAACAAAAATCCATTTTACATATCTCATGCAATACGGTTTTGGTTAATACTATCCGGGACTGTCCTTCAACAGTGGTTTCTTCCCGGAATATTGTCTTTTCGGACTTTTCAAAATAGAACGAATCTACTGATATTCAAAGTCTTTAATTCTGAAACCGGATGCAAAGGTAAGTATTTATAAAATTAACTTCCAAATAAACGAGCAAATATCTTACTTTTCGGGTGTGATATTTTATGTTATTTAGCATCTTAAGTGGGTTTTTTGCTCGTTTTCGGAACATGAAAAGTGTCTGCTTACAGTAATATTTGAGCATAAATTTCTTTATGCATCCGATTTGTAGTACTTTTGCATTTTATAATTTTTCAATATAGACGACTTATGCAATCATTAAATACAGAACTCATACTCATTCGTATCACGGGTGAAGATCGCCCGGGACTGACAGCTTCCGTGACTGAAATATTAGCTAAATATGACGTAACCATTTTGGATATAGGGCAGGCTGACATCCACAATACTCTTTCATTGGGCATTTTGTGTAAAACGGAAGAACAGCACTCCGGATTCATCATGAAAGAGCTACTCTTTAAAGCATCGTCTTTAGGAGTAACCGTGCGCTTCTACCCTATTACAACGAAAGAATATGAGAACTGGGTGAGTATGCAAGGTAAGAATCGCTATATCCTCACTTTGTTGGGACGCAAATTGTCTGCGCGCCAAATCTCAGCCGTTACCCGCATCCTTTCAGAACAGGGAATGAACATCGATGCTATCAAGCGTCTCACCGGACGTATTCCGTTGGATGAGTGTGAATCGCGTACAAGGGCTTGTATTGAATTCTCAGTTCGCGGTACTCCCAAAGATCGAATTGCCATGCAGGAGCATCTGATGCAATTGGCGGCTGATCTGGATATGGACTTTTCTTTTCAATTAGATAATATGTATCGTCGCATGCGCCGACTTATCTGTTTTGATATGGATTCTACGCTGATTGAAACAGAAGTAATTGATGAATTGGCGATACGGGCAGGTGTGGGCGACCAAGTAAAGGCAATTACCGAACGTGCCATGCGTGGCGAAATCGACTTCATTGAAAGCTTTCGTGAGCGAGTGAGTTTATTAAAAGGTCTGGACGAATCTGTCATGCAAGAGATAGCAGAGAAATTACCTATTACAGAAGGTGTAGACCGATTGATGTATGTTTTGAAGAAATACGGTTATAAGATAGCTATCCTTTCAGGAGGATTCACTTATTTTGGAGAATATCTTCAAAAAAAGTATGGAATAGATTACGTGTATGCCAATGAACTGGAAGTTGAAAACGGTAAGCTAACCGGTCGCTACCTCGGTGATGTGGTAGATGGCAAGCGTAAGGCTGAACTGTTGCGATTGATTGCCCAGGTAGAAAAGGTGGATATTGCGCAAACCATTGCTGTAGGTGATGGTGCCAATGACTTGCCAATGCTTGGCATTGCCGGATTAGGAATTGCCTTCCATGCAAAACCCAAAGTGGTGGCAAATGCAAAGCAATCCATCAATACCATCGGTTTGGATGGAGTACTTTATTTTTTAGGCTTCAAAGATTCATACATTGATATTCCTAAATAAATCCAACCATCAAATAAGAGATATTTTGACTATAAGCATCAAGTAAATAGCATCATAATACATACAATTTACATTTTTTAGCCAAAAAAGTGAAGATAAGTTGCACATGGGTATAAAAAATGAATGAGTTCATTTTATTCTGCTCTAGCTTTGCACTATCTTTGCCAATAAATAAAAAAGAAACATGAAGTTTTCCGAACTACAACTAAATGACCAGGTGCTTGAAGCTCTGGACGCTATGCGCTTTGATGAGTGTACTCCCATACAAGAGAAATCTATCCCTATTATACTCGAAGGTCGAGACTTGATTGCTGTGGCGCAAACCGGTACAGGAAAAACTGCAGCATACTTATTGCCAGTGCTTGATAAGTTATCGGAAGGCAAACATCTTGAAGATTCTATTAATTGTATAATAATGGCCCCTACCCGTGAATTGGCTCAACAAATTGACCAACAGATGGAGGGCTTTGCCTATTTTATGCCGGCCAGCAGTGTAGCTGTATATGGTGGAAGCGATGGTATCTTGTTTGAACAGCAGAAAAGAGGATTGGTTTTGGGAGCCGATGTGGTGATTGCTACTCCGGGACGATTGCTTGCTCATCTCAGTTTAGGGTATGTAGATCTTTCACGTGTCACTTATTTTATTTTGGATGAAGCAGACCGTATGCTCGATATGGGATTCTATGACGATATCATGCAGATTGCGAAATTCTTACCCAAGGAACGCCAGACCATCATGTTTTCGGCCACTATGCCGGCGAAGATACAGCAGTTGGCCAATAAAATCTTGAATAATCCTGCTGAAGTGAAATTGGCCGTTTCTAAGCCTGCTGAGAAGATTGTACAGGCTGCTTATGTGTGCTACGAGAATCAGAAATTGGGTATCATCCGCAGCTTGTTTGCCGAGAAAACGCCGGAACGTGTCATTGTCTTTGCATCTTCTAAGATCAAAGTAAAAGAAGTGGCAAAGGCGTTGAAACAAATGAAACTAAATGTCGGTGAGATGCATTCCGATTTGGAACAAGCGCAACGAGAAGAGGTTATGTATGAATTCAAAGCCGGAAGAGTCAATATTCTGGTGGCGACAGATATTGTGGCAAGAGGCATTGATATTGATGATATCCGTTTGGTAATCAACTATGATGTTCCTCATGATAGTGAAGATTACGTACATCGCATCGGACGTACAGCACGTGCCAACAATGATGGTGTAGCTTTAACTTTTGTCAGCGAGAAAGAGCAAACAAACTTTGGTTATATTGAGAAATTTTTAGAGAAGACTATCTATAAAATACCCGTGCCGGAAGAGTTGGGTGAAGCCCCTGAATATAATCCTCGTTTAAGCGGAGGAGGTAGAAAAAAAGGAGGACATAGCAATAACGAGCGGAAGAAAGTAAATAGAAACGGTCGGAACAATAAAGGTAATCCCAGATTTCAAAATCCCCAAATAAAGGCAGCCAAATAAAGAAAAGCGGAAATTTATTCCGCTTTTTTTATGTTTAATTCATTGTTGAAGCTGATCGTTATATTCACCAGATTGGAAACTGAACTTTCCGGAATGCGAAGATTTGCTTGATAATGATAGCCTTTGCTATCCACTCCCATAAAGTTCATGTCAGATAGGATTGTTTGATTCAGATACTCCTCTGGAAAAACATCAACAAATGCTTTCTTTGTAATGTCTTGACCATATAGCATTTTTCGTCCTTCATAGACACAAATGTGTATTACATTGTCATAATAAACATTATCTACGCTGTATCCATTTTCCGAATAAGAAGTTCGGATTACTTTCATTTTAGATGGGTTGACATAGACATATCCTCTATATCGTGTGCCATTATAGGTCACAATACTGTCCTTTTTAATGACTTCAAGCGTAGTAGGAATAACCTCCACTTCTCGGTTGGTAAAAGCCAGAGAGTCTTCTGCATTCTCTGATTTATGCATTTTTACAATATCATCTGCCAAAGAGTGGAACCAGAAGCTATATTCTGTCTGCTTGTCTATTTTGTAAGCAATCGTTTCATTGCCATAGATGTAGATCGTGTCATGAATAACCTTAAAAGATACGGGTGCATTCTGAGGATCAGCGTAATAGATGGAATCACCGTCAATACGCATTAACGGCATTTCGGTTTCGTCATCTATCCAAACGCCTTGCAACAATTCCTTGGCGGTTAGATCTTCCGTATATACCGCAAACTTACTGTTACCGCCACAGGCAGCCAACAGGATAATAGAACATAATCCACAGACAAACCTTCTCATGAGTATTTTTCCCTTCTATTTGCCAATGCAATGATAAACAAATCCTTGTTCTTCCATCTCTTTCTTGTCGTAAATGTTACGACCATCCAATACCACCGGCTGTTTCATCGTTTTCTTGATGACCGCCCATGATGGCAGACGGAATTCTTTCCATTCTGTAATCAACATCAATGCATCGGCATCTAATACCGCATCATACATATCTGTTGCATAGAAAATACGTTCACCCAACCGTCGACGACACTCGTCTAAGGCAGCAGGATCATAAGCACGAATTTTACAACCTGCTTTCAACAAACTGTCTATCAGAACTAAAGCAGGAGCCTCCCGCATGTCGTCTGTCTCCGGTTTGAATGCCAAACCCCATAAGGCTATGGTTTTACCCTGCAAATTGTTATTGAAATGTTTCAGTAATTTCTCAAACAAAATGCTTTTTTGGTTTTCATTCACCTCCTCCACAGCTTGGAGTACACGCATTTGATACCCACTCTGTTGGGCTGTCTTGATTAAAGCCTTGACATCTTTAGGAAAGCAAGAGCCACCATAACCAATGCCCGGATAAAGGAATTTACGTCCGATACGGGTATCGGAACCAATTCCGCTTCGTACCATATTCACATCAGCCCCTACGAGTTCGCACAGATTGGCTATATCATTCATAAAGCTAATGCGGGTAGCGAGCATGGAGTTAGCGGCGTACTTGGTCATTTCAGCCGAAGGTATATCCATGAAAATAACACGGAAATTGTTCAGCAAGAATGGTTTATAAAGTTTGCTCATCAGTTTCTGAGCACGCTCCGATTCAACTCCTACCACTACTCGATCGGGACTCATAAAATCGCTGATGGCATTACCCTCTTTTAGGAATTCAGGATTGGAAGCAACGTCAAACTGAATCTTAACTCCTCTTTTATTCAACTCTTCCTGAATGGTAGCACGAACCTTTCTGGCTGTTCCCACAGGAACTGTACTCTTAGTTACCACCAATGTGTACTTTTGCATATGGCGTCCGATGGTGCGGGCAACGGCCAATACATAACTCAAGTCGGCACTTCCATCCTCATCGGGAGGAGTACCTACGGCGCTGAACACCACATCTACTTCATGGAGACAATTTTCCAAAGAAGTGGTGAATTGCAGGCGTCCGGCTTTTGTGTTTCGGATAACCATTTCTTCCAATCCATTCTCATAGATAGGAATCATGCCTTTTTTCAGCGATTCGATTTTTTCGCTGTTTGTGTCTACGCATATCACATTGACACCGATTTCTGCGAAGCAGGTGCCGGTTACCAAACCGACGTACCCTGTACCGACGATGGCTATTTTCATAGGTTATTCAAAATAAACCGCATCTTTGAAAGATACAGCGTGTTCGTCTTTACCTGATAATAAAAGTTGTTCCTCTGTAATAGGCCATTCAATACCGATGGTCTCGTCATTGAAGCGGATAGAAGCTTCTGACTGTGGCGCGTAAGCATTGTCCACTTTGTAAGTAAAAATCGCTTCTTCACTCAATACTAAAAAGCCATGTGCAAACCCACGCGGAATGAAAAGTTGGCGCTTGTTCTCTTCACTCAGTTCTGCACTGATGTATTTCCCAAATGTAGGAGAAGATTGACGTAAATCAACAGCAACATCCAGCACGCTGCCTTTAAGGACGCGCACTAATTTAGCCTGACTGTAATCACCTTGTTGATAGTGAAGCCCACGTAATACTCCGAAAGAAGATTTTGATTCATTATCCTGTATGAAATGAACCTCTCCTACGTGTTTACGAAATTCCTCTTCCTTAAATGCTTCCATGAAATATCCACGTGCATCGTAGAATACTTTAGGTTCAATTAGCCACACCCCGTCAATCTCTGTTTGTATGTAATTCATTTATTCAAAATGTTTTATGTACTTTTAGTAGGCAACTAACGTTGTCTTTTTTTATCTCTTTCATGCGAAGAAAGAGAGGTACTTGAAATTCCACCTTCCCTGTTTGCAGGAGAATCACAGTTATACGATGCAAAAGTAGGAAAAAAAACGGATATAACGATTACGGGGTGTGTTGTTTATAAATTGTTGATAAGAAAAGAGCTCTGAAAGTAGCTTATATCCGATATTTCCGCTATTTTTGTAGCATGATTGAATTAGCACAGCACATAGAAGCATTGTTATTGGAGAATGATTGTGTCATTATTCCGGAGTTAGGAGGGTTTGTAGCTCACTATACTTCGGCAATAAGAGTGGCGGAAGAAAACATCTTCCTCCCCCCTACCCGCATCATCGGTTTCAATCCTCAATTGAAGATGAATGACGGATTGTTGGTACAATCTTATATGGCTGTGTATGGTACTAATTTTTCAGATGCAACGAAGATTGTAAATAAGGAAGTGAATCAGTTGTTTGCAGCCCTTCATGAAGATGGTAAGTTTGACTTGATCAATGTGGGCGAACTGCGTTATTCTATTCATAATACGTATGATTTTATTCCTTATGACCATAAAATCACCACTCCTTATCTATATGGGTTAGATAGCTTTGAAATGAAAGAACTGTCAGCCTTGGCACAATCTGCCGAAGAGAAAATTATTCCGTTTGCACCCTTGGTAGCTGAAAAGAAGAAATATAAGTTTGAGATTAAATTCAATCAAGCTGATTTGATCAATGTAGCTGCGATGATTGCTGTGGTTGTTCTCTTTTTCTTTTTGTCTACTCCGGTTGAAAACACGGAAGTGATTAAGGGAAACTATGCGCAATTACTTCCTGAAGAACTTTTTGGAAGAATAGAGAAACAGTCATTGGCTATTACCCCTATTGTTATGCGTCAGACGAAAGAAGATGCAGTGGCAAAGGTGAAAGCGAAGCCTGTGCAAGCTCAAAAAAAGACCGTCGTTCCGGTTGCAGTAAAAGAAATAAAGGTTGGTCAACCCAATACTGCTGTAGTTACTCCGCCACCTGCTACCTCTACTAAATACTATCATATTATCATAGCCAGTGTAGGCACTGAGAAGGATGCTGAATCTATGGCTAAACAATTGGCAGAGAAAGGATTTCCCGAAGCGAAAGCTATCGTTGGCGATGGCAAAATGCGTGTTAGCATCCAGTCATGTGGCACTGAGGTAGAAGCTTATCAAGCTTTGAATAGAATCCGTCAGAATGAAACTTATCAGAATGCATGGGTGTTGAAGAAATAATGTCACTACATTCTTATCCTATTTTTTAATTTAAATTTCTCGTAATAGAATGAAAAGAATCCGTTGTCCAAAATGTGAAAGCTACCTGACATTCGATGAAACAAAATACAGCGAAGGTCAGTCGTTGGTCTTTGTTTGCGAACAGTGTAAAAAACAGTTCAGTATTCGTTTGGGCAAAACAAAGATGCAGGCTCCTCAAAAAGAGGAAAAGCTGGATGAAGAAGAGTTTAAGGAAGCTTTTGGTAGCATTACGGTTATTGAAAATGTATTTGGTTTTAAGCAGGTATTACCTTTGCAGGAAGGCGATAATGTGATAGGACGTCGTTGTGTGGGTACTCTTATAAACGTTCCTATCGAAACTTCGGATATGAGTATGGACCGACGTCATTGCATTATCAACGTGAAAAGTACTAAACAAGGGAAGTTAGTGTATACGTTGCGTGACGCTCCCAGTCTGACGGGTACTTTCTTAAGCAATGGAATTTTAGGTGATAAAGACCGTATTCGTATGGAGGACGGAGCAATTATTACCATTGGTGCCACTACTTTTATTCTACGCGCAGCCGATCAATAAGCTCGCACTGATGCAAGACTGAAACTAAAGAATGAAGTTTTGCAATCTTCGTTATAAAATAGAAAAAGACCGTACAGAACTATATTCCGTACGGTCTTTCTTTTTTTACTCTATCTTATAAAATCCCTTTTACTGTTTCTAACATACCCTTTGCTTGGATAGAATCTAAGAAGGATACTACGAGATCGGTCAAACCGGGAATGGTATTCAGGTCGCCATGTTCACCCCAAATAAGTTCTTGAGCTGCCAACACACCTTCTGTCACCTTGCGATTGTCGCCAGTTGCCCAAAGGTCTTTCAGTAACTGTATGATTTCGGGAGCATCATTAGGAACGATCTCAGCTCCATCTTCACGAACGCCGCCTTTATAATAAGTGATAATAGCAGCCAATCCCAGTACCAGTCCCTTCGGCAATTCTCCTTTGCGTTGCAAGTATACTTTCAAACCAGGCAGGTCACGAGTCTGAAATTTTGGGAAGGAGTTCAGCATGATACTTGTAACAGCATGGTCAACAAATGGATTGTTGAAGCGTTCCAATACGTCTTCTGCAAACTTCTTCAATTCATCCTTCGGCAAATTCAAGGTTTCCATCAACTCGTCAAACATCACTTTATGAATGTACTTGCCAATCACAGGGTGCTGACAAGCATCACGAACGATGTTTACGCCTGACAAATAAGTGACCGGAGATAATACTGTGTGAGGGCCGTTCAATAAAGTTACTTTTCTCTCATGATACGGTTCTTCAGAAGGAACGAATAAAACATTCAATCCAGCCTTATCAGCAGGGAATTCTTTAGCAACTTCTTGAGGGGCTTCGATTACCCATAGGTGGAAAATTTCGGCTTGTACAACGAGGTTGTCATCGTATTGAAGTTTTTCTTTGATGGCAGCAATATCTTTGCGAGGGAATCCCGGAACAATGCGGTCAACCAATGTTGCATATACACCGCAAGCTTCCTCAAACCAAGTTTTAAACTCGCCGCCTAATTGCCACAATTCGATATATTGATAAATCGTCTCTTTCAGTTTGTGTCCGTTCAAGAAGATAAGTTCGCAAGGGAATATAATCAAACCTTTACTCTTGTCGCCATTGAATGTTTTGAAACGGTGATACAAGAGCTGAGTTAATTTGCCCGGATAAGAAGATGCCGGAGCATCTGTCAGTTTACAAGAAGGGTCGAAAGCGATACCGGCTTCGGTTGTATTAGAGATAACGAAACGCATTTCGGGTTGTTCTGCCAGTTTCATGAACTCATCATTCTGTGAATATGGATTCAACGCACGACTGATGACATCAATCATTGTCAGACTGTTTACAGATTCACCCTTATCCAATCCTTGAAGATTTACATGATAAAGATTGTCTTGTGCATTCAGCATATCTACCATACCTTTGTCGATAGGTTGAACAACCACTACGCTGCTGTTAAAGTCTGTCTTTTGATTCATGTTGTAGATGATCCAATCCACAAATGCGCGTAAGAAGTTACCTTCACCGAATTGGATAATACGCTCCGGACGTTGCACTTTGGGAGCAGTTTCTTTGTTTAATGCTTTCATCTTAAAAGTGATTTTAATGTTTGATATGTATATATTGTAAATTGAAAATGATAAACCTTACAAGTTATTCAAATTCGAAATAGAAATCGATATTCTCTTTCACAAGGATATCTATGGGCATATACTTAACGGTGGTAATCGGCCTTTTGAACACGACATGATTGGAGAGCGCCTTTACACCACAATAACCTTGCAATCCCGGACGTTGCCCGATAAGGTAACTCACTTGCTCCGATTGTAAAAACTCTACATTCCTCATCAAAAGGTCGTATCCTACCAGTCCTTCCAGTTTTTGTCCTTTTTCGTGTAAGTAACTGGCTACCTGAAATACACGTGAATTGAATACTGCACCCAATACGGCTTTGGGATGCTTTCCGAAGAAAGAATCTAAAATTTGCGTGTTTCCATCCATCTCTTGTTTGTGGAGCACAATGTCGTGAACAACAACATCATTGTGTTCTTCAGCGAGGTATTGCATGAATCCTTCCAGACGGCGTTGCATTTGTATTTCTGCCGGGTTATTTTTCTGATTATTTAAAAAGAGAACAAGCTCCTGCCCTTTCGTATAGTGACGCATCAGAATCTTTGCAGCGATATATCCACTGGTTTTCGAATCTTGTCCAATATAACATAAAGGGCGTGTATGCTCTACATTGAAATCGATAAATACATAAGGTATCTTTTTGCTTTCCAGATAACCGGTAAGGCTGATCGTTTCTTCGCGGAAATTAGGAGCTATTAATACAGCGTCAACAGCCTCTTTCTGGAGCTGAGCACATACTTTTTCGTAAGAACTCTTGTCGGCATGGTGGTAATACAGATAATCCACACCTACATTGAATGGACGTAATTCTTGTGCGGCACGATCAATACCTTGTGCTACAGCATCCCAGTAGTCATGCTCTATATAATAAGGTATAATACAAACAATGCGATAACGTTTCTTGGCTGCTAAACCGATGGCAAACATATTCGGATGATAATCTATTTCATCAAGGATTTTCTGAACCTTTTCCTTACTTGCCAAAGATACATCTCCACGATTGTGCAGCACGCGATCTACAGTTCCGGCAGATACGCCTGCCATCCGTGCTATGTCCTTAATAGTATAATTTTTGTTTTCCATCTTATTACTTCCCTGAGGTGGTAAAGGCTCAATGTGCGAAAGCTTAAATTTTATAAATATTTACCGCAAAGATACGAATTATTTTGTTTCTCCAAGTAAAATATCTACTTTTGTGTTCGATAACGGTTAATAAAAGTAAAAAGCCTTATTGATCTATTAGCTTTATAATCAATACTATATAGATGAATGAATAAGAAAGTAATATTTTTAGATATTTAAAACACAAAAAGATGAAAAACTTTATGGACGAAAACTTTCTGTTGCAAACGGAAACTGCACAGAAGTTGTACCACGAACATGCGGCTAAAATGCCGATTATCGACTATCACTGTCACTTAATTCCTCAAATGGTAGCGGATGATTATCAATTTAAGTCACTAACGGAAATTTGGTTGGGCGGTGACCATTACAAATGGCGTGCTATGCGTACCAATGGTGTAGATGAACGCTTCTGCACCGGTAAGGACACCTCTGATTGGGAAAAGTTTGAAAAATGGGCAGAAACAGTGCCATACACTTTTCGTAATCCTTTGTATCACTGGACTCATCTGGAATTGAAAACGGCTTTCGGCATTGATAAAATTCTGAGTCCGAAAACAGCACGTGAAATCTACGATGAATGTAACGAAAAACTAAAACAACCCGAGTATTCAGCTCGTGGCATGATGCGCCGTTATCAGGTAGAGGCAGTTTGTACGACGGATGATCCGATAGATTCTTTAGAATATCATATCAAAACTCGTGAAAGCGGTTTTGAAATTAAAATGTTGCCTACTTGGCGTCCTGATAAAGCTATGGCTGTGGAAGTATCCGCTGATTTCCGTACATATGTAGAAAAATTGGCTGAAGTAAGCGGTGTTGCTATTTCTAATTTTGATGATATGATTGCGGCTTTGCGCAAACGTCATGATTTCTTTGCAGAACAAGGCTGTAAACTGTCGGACCATGGTATAGAGGAATTCTATGCTGAAGATTATACAGATGCCGAAATCAAAGCTATCTTTAACAAAGTATACGGCGGCACTGAACTGACTAAAGAGGAAATTCTGAAATTCAAATCAGCGATGTTGGTTATCTTCGGTGAAATGGATTGGGAAAAAGGTTGGACACAACAATTCCACTATGGTGCTATCCGCAACAACAACAGCAAGATGTTCAAGTTGCTTGGTCCTGATACCGGATTCGATTCAATCGGCGAATTTACAACTGCCAAAGCTATGGCTAAATTCCTTGACCGTTTGAATTCTAAAGATAAACTGGCTAAGACTATCCTTTACAATTTGAACCCGTGTGCAAACGAAGTAATTGCTACTATGTTAGGTAATTTCCAGGATGGTACCGTTGCAGGAAAGATTCAATTTGGTTCAGGTTGGTGGTTCCTCGATCAGAAGGATGGTATGGAAAAGCAAATGAATGCGCTTTCTGTACTTGGATTGTTGAGCCGTTTTGTAGGTATGTTGACAGATTCCCGTTCATTCCTCTCCTATCCGCGTCATGAGTATTTCCGTCGCACTTTGTGTAACCTCGTAGGTCGTGATGTAGAGAATGGTGAGATTCCGGCATCAGAGATGGAACGTGTAAACCAAATGATCGAAGATATCAGCTATTATAATGCTAAGAAATTCTTCCAGTTCTAAAGAACTGGTTGTATGATAGAAAAAGAGTACATCGTTAGGTGTGCTCTTTTTTTGGCTTGTCATAAAATAAATTAGATAGGTCCTATATTTGTAGAGTTCTGATTCTCATACAGATTCTTTATTTCCTGTTCTGAATATTCCTTATTCTAGATTTCATGGGTTGTACCTTTTATGGTTTATCCTTATCTTTGGCGCAAAGTTAAATAGGTGCAGACATAAATATCAAGAGTCTGACTAAAAACTTCATCCACAAAATAAATAATTTAATCGTAGAAGTATAACCATTTAATCGTAAAGAATGATTCAAACACCTCAAACTACCTCCAAAGGATTTAGTAGAGCCTTTTGGGTAAGCAACACAGTAGAACTTTTCGAACGCATGGCTTATTATGCCGTATTTATTGTTCTCACTATTTATCTTTCCAGCATTTTAGGCTTTAACGACTTTGAAGCAAGTATGATTTCCGGTTTGTTTTCAGGTGGGCTTTATTTATTGCCTATCTTTACTGGAGCGTATGCTGATAAAATAGGGTTTCGTAAGTCGATGATTATCGCATTTTCATTGCTGTCTATCGGATACTTAGGACTAGCCTTGCTTCCTACGCTTTTGGAAGCCGCAGGATTGGTAGTATATGGCGAAGTAACACGCTTCACAGGACTCTTAGGAAGTAATGATCGTTGGATGATAGTTCCTGTCCTGACAGTGATTATGATAGGCGGTTCATTTATCAAATCTATTATTTCGGCTTCAGTGGCCAAAGAAACCACTGAGGCTACCCGTGCACGCGGTTATTCCATCTTTTATATGATGGTCAATATAGGTGCTTTTACGGGCAAGACTATTATTGACCCCCTGCGTAATATTATTGGCGAACAAGCTTATATTTATATCAACTATTTCTCGGGTGCAATGACTATATTAGCCTTGTTAGCTGTAATTCTTTTATATAAATCAGCTCATACAGCAGGTGAAGGAAAGAAGATGCGCGAGATAGGACAAGGTTTTCTGCGTATCCTAACGAACTGGCGTTTGCTAATCCTTATTCTAATTGTAACAGGTTTCTGGATGGTGCAACAACAATTGTATGCCACAATGCCGAAATATGTGATCCGTATGGCAGGCGAAACAGCGAAGCCAGGTTGGATAGCTAATGTAAATCCTTTTGTGGTAGTTTGCCTCGTTAGTCTTATTACCAAATGGATGTCTAAACGTTCAGCCATTACCTCCATGAATGTGGGCATGTTCTTGATTCCCATTTCGGCATTACTGATGGCTTGCGGAAATTTACTGGATAATGATTTGATTACCGGGATGAGTAATATCACGCTAATGATGGTACTTGGTATTGTAGTTCAGGCTCTGGCAGAATGTTTTATTTCTCCTCGCTATTTGGAATATTTCTCGTTACAGGCTCCTAAGGGAGAAGAAGGTATGTATCTAGGGTTTAGCCATCTTCATTCATTTCTATCCTCTATTTTTGGATTCGGTATAGCCGGTATATTACTTACTAAATATTGCCCTGACCCTGCCTTGTTTGATACGCGTGAAGCATGGGAAATAGCCAGTGCCAATGCGCATTACATCTGGTATTACTTCGCTACTATTGGCTTGATTGCAGCAATCGCTTTATTGTTTTTTGCCAAAATCACCGAATTCATCGACAAAAAGAAGAAAGCATAAGTCTATATATTGCATATTTTATGTATATTTGCGTCCCAATGCGAAGATAGGGAGCAACTATCTTTGCCGCCGCTTTTGCTTAAAGTGGCGGCTTTTTGTAATTAAGGAGATTAGGATGAAAATAAAATTTATCAGCTTGGCAAGCGGTAGCAGTGGTAACTGCTACTATATAGGCACAGAAAAATACGGAATACTCATTGATGCCGGCATTGCCGTACGCACTATAAAAAAAGGATTGAAGGAGGCAGGTATCAGTATGGAAATGATACGTGCGGTGTTCGTAACCCATGATCATGCAGACCATATCAAAGCTGTAGGAGGATTGGGAGAAAAACTGCATATCCCTATCTATACAACGGCTTCTATTCATGAAGGAATCAACAAAAGCTATTGTATGACGGAAAAATTATATACTTCCGTCCGCTATTTGGAGAAGCAACATCCCATGCAGTTGGAAGATTTTCATATCGAATCCTTCGAAGTTCCTCATGATGGGACTGACAATGTAGGATATTGCATTGAAATAGATGGGAAGGTATTCTCTTTTCTTACTGACCTTGGCGAGATTACTCCTACTGCAGCCGAATATATCAGTAAAGCAAACTACCTGATATTAGAAGCTAATTATGATGATGAAATGTTGCGAATGGGAACTTATCCACAATATTTAAAAGAGCGTATAATTAGTCGCACCGGTCATATGAGTAACCTTGATACTGCTGAATTTCTTGCTGAAAACATAACGGAGAAACTGCAATATATCTGGCTCTGCCATTTAAGCAAAGACAATAACCATCCGGAATTAGCGTACAAAACAGTGGAATGGAAATTGAGAGAAAAAGGAATTATCGTTGGTAAGGACATACAGTTATGCACTTTGAAACGTACGATCCCTTCTGACTTATATGAGTTTGAATAAAAAAACATTGATTTCATCGCAAAAAACATTCCTTTTACTTGGCTGAATAAAACAAAACGCCTACTTTTGCACCCGCAAACAACAAAAGAGAATGCACTCTTAGCTCAGTTGGTAGAGCAACTGACTCTTAATCAGTGGGTCCAGGGTTCGAATCCCTGAGGGTGTACTTTAAAACGTGTAAAAGAAGCCTTTTATGCGTTTTTTTATATCAAACAGTCTCTTTCTTCCAGTAGTTTATTCTATTTTTCCACTTAAAAAAAGAATCAGGACTCCTTTCAAAATTAAATTCTTTAAATCTTCTTGTAATAAAGAATCGTTTGATTAATTAAGAGCATTTCTGTATTTTTGCTGCACAAATCATCCAAACTAACAATAATTGTAATATGGAAAAAATAATAGAGATCCTACATACAGGCGATTATTCGTGTGTAATCAAAAATCAAATGGAGGTTCGTACGTTTACTCAACGTGGTGTAGCCGACTTATATGATTTATATCAGTCTGATCCGCTATTTATGAAAGGGGCATCTATGGCTGATAAAGTTGTCGGAAAAGGAGCAGCCGCCTTGATGGTGCTCGGAGGAATGAAGACTGTATATGCTGATATTATCAGTACTCCGGCTTTGAAGTTACTTCGTGAAGCAGATGTAGATGTTAGCTATGCCAAAGAAGTACCTCATATTATCAATCGTGACAAAACTGATTGGTGCCCATTGGAAGCAGCTTGTGACAAACGACAATCTTTAGCGGATATATATTCTGCCATCCAAGATTTTATCACCAAGATCCGATCAACGAAAAGCTTTGTATCTGTTTTGCTGCTTTGTTCTTTCTCTTATATTTACTTAATGTCCCTATGATGCTCACCTCCGAATGTTTGTAAATTATTGTCAAATAGATGGAGTTTGAGTAAACTTTTATTCCTCTTTTTTTGTTTCAATTTGAAATACAAACTAATAAATGAATAAATTATGATTAAACGATTTTTATTTCCCTCTACACCGAATGAAACAGTAACTTCTGCTCTTTTATTACTTGCAAGAATTGTATTTGGCTTATTGTTGATGAGCCATGGTGTTGCTAAATGGTCTAGCTATGCAGAAATGTCCGCAGTCTTTCCCGATCCATTGGGTATAGGTAGTCCATTGTCTTTAGGATTGGCTATTTTTGGAGAATTGGCTTGTTCTCTCGCGTTTATAGTAGGTTTTCTGTATCGCCTGTCTATGATACCGATGATTTTTACCATGGGTGTCGCATTCTTTGTGATTCATGGGAATGACCCGTTTGCTGTAAAAGAACTTGCTTTTGTTTATTTGGCAATATTTGTATTGATGTATATCGCTGGTCCTGGTAAGTTTTCTGCAGATTATTGGATAGGAAAACAATGTCCACAAAAGACTGATAAATAGTTTTTTTGTTTTACTAATTATAGTTTTTTCTTTAAAACTTATATTTTTAGATAAAAAAAACTATATTTGCAACTGTTCAGAATGGCTTAATAGGCTAAACTGATAAAGAATACAGAAAATTATAAAAGAGTAAATTATGAAAAAATTAAATTTAAAGATGGCTGCAACTGTTATGGCTTGTGGCATGTTCCTTTTTAGTTCTTGTATTGGTTCTTTCGGATTACACGGCAAACTTTTGAGCTGGAATCAAGGTGTAGGCAATAAATTTGTCAACGAACTCGTATTTTTAGCATTTAATATCGTTCCTGTGTATGGTGTATGTTATCTGGCAGATGCTTTGGTTATCAACTCCATTGAATTTTGGACAGGCAGCAATCCGATAGCTAGTATAGGTGACGTTAAGAAGGTGAAGGGTGAAAATGGCAATTACTTGGTAGAAACACTTGAAAATGGTTACTCTATTGCGAAAGAAGGCGAAACTGCTTCTATGGAATTGATTTATAATAAAGAATTGAATACCTGGAATGTAGTGGCTGATGGTGTTAGCACTGAATTGCTGCAAATGAACAATGATGGTACTGCACAAATGACATTACCCAATGGCGAAGAGATGACTGTTACTTTGGATGCTCAAGGTATAACAGCTGCTCGCCAAGCTACAATGATTAATAGCTATTACGCTTTTAATTAAAAAATAAAAATAGGAAATTAAGATTTCATTAGAAAGGATATCCCACTGCAAAGTGGAATGTGAGATCACGGCCGAAATCCGGATGAATAATCGGATATCGGCCTTTTCCTTTTTTATAAACAGGATCAATGGCCTTCATACCCGCATCAAAACGAAGCACAAAGAAATCTAAATCCATACGTAATCCTAATCCATAGGCTACAGCAATCTGTTTGTAGAATTCGTTGAACTTGAATTTACCTCCCGGTTGATCTTTGTAATCGCGCAAAGTCCAGATATTACCGGCATCTACAAAGATGGCTCCTCTGAATTTCCAGAATAAGCGTGTGCGATACTCGATACTTGCATCCAATTTGATATCTCCGGATTGATTTAGAAAATTACCGTCACCGGGGAAAGATCCCGGTCCTAAATTACGAACCGACCAGCCACGCACACTATTGGCGCCTCCTGAAAAATAACGTTTCTCAAAAGGTATAATGGTTGCATTGCCGTAGGGAATTGCAATGCCCGCACCAAAGTGGAATGCCAGCGAGTTACGGTTGTCAATGACTACATTCTTGGCAAAATCAAAATCTCCCTTCAGATATTGTGCAAAAGGTATATTTAATAAGGTATATTCGTCTTTTTCATTTTTTTTCATGCGCGCTATCTGGGCGGCAGCATAAAGAAGGTTACCGGCCGATTCAAAATTAAAACGAATGGTGTATGAGTTGCCCATAACGGAATTGTTCATCAGAGCCTGACCGGCACTATTATAAGTATAGCTATATCCGGTACGGACAATCAAGCGATCATCATAATTATACCGCAGAATATAATTTTCATCTTTCTCCAAGTAATTCTCTTTAAACGTTGGATCAATCCAGGGCATATACAGATAGTTGATATCTAATAAGTCGATGCGATGTTGCGATCGCTGACGCTGTACACCCCATTTATAACTCCATCCTGCCGATGCCACAATACGTGTAAATTCAGGACGCATTTGGTAGCTGTACTGCAAACCGAATTCTGTGGTAGCCCGTATTCTCCGTTTAAAGTCATTAGAAAGGAATGGGAACATGAAGCGCGGAAAGTTGATTGTTGTTTCTGCTCCAAGTTCTGTATAATTTTGGTTGTGTGCTCCACTGCCTTGCAAGGCAGATACAGCTTCGAATGCACCACGTACTTTAAACATAAAAGTCTCTGAACCTTTGAACAAGTTGCGATGCTGGAATGACACCGATGCTGCAGCACCCAAGTCGCCAGCAGAATTGGTACCTTCTATCTCAAAAGAAACAGATTGGTGTTTACTCTTGGTCAGAAGTACATAAGCATTCAGCTTGGTACTGTCTTCTTGTTGTGTTTCAAAGAAACGAATATTGGTATATTTCAACGCTTGCAAACGGCCAAAGTTGGAATATGTACGTTGCACATCCTGTTCATTGAATAAAGTTCCCGGAGTAATTCGCAAATTATTAGTCAATACTTTAGGACGGAGATACAACTTATCTTTATAATATATGGGGAAACCTTTGTAATGTAGAGAGTCGTTTACTTCCACACTGCTTAAGGCAGATGATTCCAATACATTATAATCCGTAATGAAGTTTACTTTATTAATAGTGTATTGATGATGGTTCTGTGTCTTTTCTTCATTGGGCAACCGATAGGGAGCCAGATGCAGCGTTAGATCTACTAAATAAGTATTTCGCACGGTATCGGCAGTATATGAAATATAATCTTTATTGAATTTATAATATCCGTTCTGCAGAAGATAATTCGTGATACGTTGACGTTCCGCATCTAGTATATTGACATCAAAATACATATCTTCAGACAAAAGAGTTGCTACGGAATCTTGCTGCATATACTCTCCTATTTTATCATCTTGAATATCGTATTTTAAAGTACGCACTTTATAAGGTTTTCCTGCAGTAACTTTATAGACTAATTTCAACTTTTTCTTCTTGACTTGACGCACAGGCTCAACCATAGCACCCATATAGCCCATATTCTGCATAGCTTTGGTCATTTCCTCGCTAGTACGGTTCGTTTCCTTATCACTATAGATAACGGGAGCATCGCCCAATTTACGCAAGGTGCGGTTTATCCAACGTGTAGAATCGCGTCCGGACCAATTGTAAACATATAACTGGGTCTTTATAAGGCTAAACCATTTGGCGTTTGGCTTTTGGCGGACATAAATAGATAGGTTGGAAGGTTTAATTCCTTTAGTGTCTGTTTGTATGCGTGCCTCGTCCAGCAAATACGAACCATCTGGTACATATTTGGTGGAAGAACAAGAAGCCGACAAAAGTACAACTACAGCATAGATCGCATAGCGAAAGCCTTTCTTCATACCGAATCATTAATTGCGCATAAACAGAGCTACAAATATACTTGTATTTTTTTTCTTCTCGAAATAAAAAGACCGGAAGAGTGTCGAGTTTTTGATTATATAGAAATAATCATGTATTTTTGTCAACCGATAACATTTTATCTTATGACATTAAGTAAGAACCGAATTAAATATATCCACTCGCTGGAATTAAAAAAAAATAGAAAGGCAGACAACGTATTTCTTGCTGAAGGCCCCAAATTGGTAGGTGATCTATTAGGACATTTTTCCTGTTGTTTGCTGATTGCAACTTCTGAATGGCTTTCTCATAACAGACATTTACCTTTGGAAGACGTAACAGAAGTTTCAGAAGAGGAACTTTCGCGTGCCAGTTTGCTGAAAACTCCTCAACAAGTATTGGCTGTCTTCCGGCAACCAGAGGAAATCATAGACTTTTCGGTAATTAATCATTCTTTATGTCTTGCTTTGGATGATGTACAAGATCCCGGCAATTTAGGAACGATTATTCGCTTGGCTGATTGGTTTGGAATAGAGCATATCTTCTGTTCGCCCAATACGGTGGACGTTTATAATCCTAAAAGTGTGCAAGCCACTATGGGAGGTATTGCGCGTGTAAAACTACACTATACTTCTCTGCCCGAACTGATTGGTTCTTTGACAGATATTCCTGTTTACGGTACTTTTCTTGATGGAGAAAACATATATGGACATCCTTTGTCTAAAAATGGATTGATTGTAATGGGAAATGAAGGAAATGGTATCGGAGAAGAGGTAAAACAGCTTATCAATCACAAATTATACATTCCTAACTATCCCGCAGACCGCGAAACATCTGAATCATTAAATGTTGCCATTGCTACCGCAGTAGTCTGTGCTGAGTTTCGGCGACAGGCTGCATCGTTGTAAAGTCAAAAGGGAAAAGAAGATACGGAATAAGAGAAGAAAGTTGCTTTTCCACGCGTTCGGGAATAGATGATAATATGTAGGGCTTCCTAAAATAGGACTCACAAAGAGTGACATTGTTCCCAATATCTTTATTTAGCAAAATAATAATACCCGGTAGCCACTCTGTATTTTCAATTTCTTCTGACAGCAGAAAAATACGTGTTACACGATTCCCTTCCATTTCAACAACAGACTGTTTCAGATAACCATATCCTGGAAGAAGCAGAAAGTGAGAAGCATAACGTTTCATTATTTAGGATCGAGTTGGCGAATCGGTTTATCGGTATTACGCAAAGTAGGACGAGGACGAAGATTCTCACGACGGAGGTTCGTACCGTTATCTTGTTCAATCATGTCTACTGATCTCATCTCGACAGGCTCTTGTTTTATATTCTCCATTTCTAACTTGTCGGTGTTCTCTTGCACGCTGTCTTTTGCAGCATGAGCTATGGAGTCAGTAGCATGGTAGCGCATCAATGAGATATGATCTATTAATAAAGGTTGAGAAGTTTTTTGCATCGGATAATAAATAAACCCACTCACCTCCTTTATTTTTCCTAAAGTATCAGCAAATAGACTGATGGTTTTAACCCCTGTTTCTTTGATTTTCAAGAGGTTATTAATGATACTGTCATTCTCATATCTTATTTTCATAGCCATCAAAGGCGCATACAAGCTATCCGGTGTTCCGTTATAAAAACGAAAACGCACCTTCCATTGTAATGTATCTCTGGCATGGAAATTTGTATCTGAAGGAAGATTGAATATTAACTTGTTGTCCAGAGGCATCCCTGTCAACTGATAGATATGCTGCCATGCCCATACGTCAATACTATCACCTGGAAGAGATTCCTTCGGCTTATTATCACGTATAGCAATTAAGTGGTTGATGCCGTCTCTCTCAGCTTTCAATCGCAAGTTTATCTTTTCATAAATCTTTGTGAGAACTTCGGGATTGCGGGCGAACCAAACCATTGAAGAATCAAAGTTAGCTTGGGTGATGCCATGTTTTTTGAAGACAGATTCAATATATAGCAGTCGCTTATAACTTTCGTTATAGGGAACTTCTTCACCCATAGCCTTAGCTATGTGATAGTCGTAAAGTACGTTTTCCATTTTGGCATCCGGTAGAACATCCTTAGGTCTTTTTACCTGACAGGCTGTTAAACAGAATGCCAAAAGGGCCACACTATACCATTGAATCCGATTTCTTCCTTTCATGATTTCTTAGTGACAGCATGATAGGCTTCATTTAAATATTTACTGTAGAACAGTAGTAAAGCAATAATGCCACAACTAATAGCCGCATCGGCAAAGTTGAATATCGGACTAAAGAAAATAAAATGATTCCCTCCGATAAACGGCATCCATTCCGGCCAGTTCGTTTCAATAATAGGGAAATAGAACATATCCACTACCTTACCATAGAAGAATGGGGCATATCCCCCTCCTTCAGGCATGAAAGAAGCTATTTGCGCATGGGTACTTTCATTAAACAATACACCGTAGAATACGCTGTCAATAATATTACCCAATGCACCGGTCAGAATCAGAGCAATACAAATTATGAATCCAGTCTTCATGCCCTGCTTTACAAATTTGTATAAGAACCAGCCAATCACTGCAACCGCAAGAATACGGAACGAAGTAAGGAATAGCTTTCCGAAGACTTCTATGCCGAAAGCCATGCCATTATTTTCCGTAAAATAGATGTAGAACCAATCTGCCACACGTCTGCTTTCGTGCCAGTACATATGCGTTTTAATCCATACCTTTATTATCTGGTCGATAATCAATACCGAGAAAATAATAAGTAAAGCAATGCGGCCTTTCGTGAAAAGTTTCCCCATCTCTATCTTGTGCCGTTATTTTTAGCTTCAATACTTAATGTTGCATGAGGTACGGCACGCAGACGTTCTATGGGAATTAGTTTGCCTGTTTCACGACAAATTCCATACGTTTTGTTCTCAATGCGTATCAAGGCAGCCTGCAGACCTTGAATAAACTTCAACTGGCGTTGTGCCAAGCGTGTTGTTTCTTCTTTAGACAAGGTATTGGCACCTTCTTCCAAAACCTTGTAGGTCGGAGATGTGTCATCGGTATCGTTACCGTCTGCACCTGTGAGGCTTGCTTTTAGTAATTCATAATCGCGTTGAGCCAACTCTAACTTATCATTTATGATGCTGCGGAATTCCTCCAATTCAACATCTGAATATCTTGTTTTTTCTGCCATAACTTAAGGTGTTAATCGGTTAGTATTAATTATAATTTTACAACGCTTGCATACAGCGAGAAATCATCAAAGTTCAATTCTGTACTGTTTTCTACCTTGTCTACCAGCGTCAATGAGGTTCCTAAAACTTGATTGCAAATATAGTCTTTATATTCTGTTACCGCATCATCCGTTTGTGGATTTTTTGATAATGTAATCTTTATTTTGTCCGTTATCTCGAAATCGCTTGATTTACGAATATTTTGAATACGGTTTACCAATTCACGTGCTATACCTTCGCGACGGAGTTCTTCAGTGATGGTTACTTCCAAAGCAACAGTCAGTTTGCCTTCATTGGCAACCAACCATCCCGGGATGTCTTCACTGATAATTTCCACATCCGATGTTTCAATTACAGCTTCTACTCCATTTAGATTCAAACTATAAGAACCCTCTTGTTCTAGTTTGCTAATAGCTTCTTGCGAAAGTTCAGTAACAGCGGCAGCTACGGCTTTCATTTGTTTTCCAAACTTGGGGCCCAGCTTCTTAAAATCACATTTTACTTTCTTGACCAATACTCCTGCAGCACCGTCTACAAATCTGATCTCTTTTATATTTACCTCATTCATAATCAAAGCCTTTACAGCTTCGATATGTGCACGCTGTTCTTCATCCACTACCGGTATCATAATACATTGCAGCGGTTGGCGAACTTTAATATTTACTTTGCGACGCAATGCCAATACCATAGACGTGACATCTTGAGCCATCTGCATTCGTGCCTCCAGCTCCTTGTCTATCATTTCCTCTTTGTATTCGGGGAATTTGGCAAGATGAATAGACACAACCTGATCACGCTCGGTTGCAGTAATCAAGTCTGAGAACAGCATATCCGCATAGAATGGAGCGATGGGAGCCATTAGTTTGGCTACCGTTTCCAAACAAGTATAAAGAGTCTGGAAAGCAGACAACTTGTCTTGTGTCATACCTCCACCCCAGAAACGTTTACGATTCAGACGAACATACCAATTGGAAAGGTTATCGTTCACAAAATCTGAGATAAGACGTCCGGCTTTAGTAGGTTCATATTCATTGTAACAAGCATCTACATTTTTTACCAATGTATTCAATACAGAAATGATCCAACAATCAATTTCCGGACGTTCCGCCATAGGTACGTCAGCTTCTTTGTATTCAAATCCGTCCACATTGGCATAAAGAGCAAAGAAAGAATAAGTGTTGTACAAAGTTCCGAAGAATTTGCGGCGTACTTCTTCCACTCCATCCACGTCAAATTTCAGGTTATCCCATGGTGAAGAATTGGTAATCATATACCAGCGCAACGGGTCAGAACCGTATTTCTCAATAGTAGAGAACGGATCAACCGCATTACCTAGACGTTTGGACATCTTGTTGCCATTTTTGTCGAGCACTAATCCGTTGGAGATAACAGCTTTGTAAGATACACTGTCAAATACCATGGTTGCAATAGCATGCAACGTAAAAAACCAACCACGTGTTTGATCTACCCCTTCTGCAATGAAATCGGCAGGATATACTTGTTGATTATCCAGTAATTCCTTATTCTCGAATGGATAGTGTATTTGAGCATACGGCATAGAACCGGAGTCAAACCATACGTCAATCAAGTCGCTTTCGCGCTTCATTGGCTGCCCGTCTTTAGATACGAGGATGATATCATCCACATACGGACGGTGAAGATCTATTTTATCATAATTCTCTTGTGAGTAAACTCTCGGTTGGAAACCATTTTCCTTATAAGGATTAGCTTTCATCAATCCGGCAGCTACAGATCTCTCTATCTCATTATAAAGTTCTTCTACAGATTCGATACACTTTTCTTCACTACCATCTTCTGTAAGCCAAATGGGCAACGGAGTACCCCAGTAACGAGAGCGACTCAAGTTCCAGTCGTTCAGATTCTCAAGCCATTTGCCGAAACGTCCGGTACCGGTGCTTTCCGGTTTCCAGTTGATGGTCTTATTTAATTCTATCATACGTTCCTTGCAAGCTGTGCTGCGAATAAACCAACTGTCTAATGGGTAGTACAGTACGGGCTTATCCGTGCGCCAACAGTGCGGATAGTTGTGCACTTGTTTTTCTATCTTGAATGCCAGATTGCTGACCTTCATCATCATACAGATTTCGATATCTAAGGTTTCAGCAGCTTGTGCAGCCTTTTCGTCATATTTCCCGTCGATGGTGAACTGCGGGTCGTAGGCATTTTTCACCCACTTTCCTTCGTATTCCTTGTAAAGTTCTATATTGACACATTCCTTCACAAACTGTTCGTCCAGTTCTTCCAATAGATAAAATTTACCAGTCAGATCAACCATTGGACGGGTTTCCCCCTTCTTGTTTATCATAAACAATGCAGGAATTCCGGCAGCACGGGCTACTTGGGCATCGTCCGCACCAAATGTAGGAGCGATATGTACGATACCGGTACCATCTTCAGTTGTTACATAATCACCGGGAATTACACGGAAACCTTGATTGCTGACACTCCAGTTACCATCGTTATCAACATCCACCGGATTCACCCATGGTATGAGCTGTTCATACTCCATACCTACCAGATCGGTTCCTTTATATTCGCCTACAATTTTGAAAGGGATCAACTTATCACCCGGCTTATAATCCTCTAATGCAAGCTCTTCTGCTTTTTTATTGAAGTGAGTATATAGTAGGTTTTTAGCCAATATAACAGTCATTTTCTCACTTGTATATCCGTTATATGTCTGTACGGCTATATAGTCTATCTTCGGGCCAACGCAAAGTGCAGTGTTTGAAGGCAACGTCCACGGAGTAGTGGTCCATGCTATGAAGTAAGGAGTACCCCACTCCGCCATTTCAGACTTCGGGTTTTTCATTTTGAACTGACCTACTACAGTTGTATCCTTTACGTCACGATAGCATCCGGGTTGATTCAATTCATGGGAACTGAGTCCTGTACCGGCAGCTGGAGAATACGGTTGAATGGTATATCCTTTATACAGGAGTCCTTTCTTGTGAAGTTGTTTGAGTAGCCACCATAAAGTTTCGATGTAACGGTTGTCGTATGTGATATACGGGTCTTTCATATCCACCCAATAACCCATTTTATGCGTCAAGTCTTCCCATTCTTTGGTAAACTTCATGACGTCCTTACGACATGCGGCGTTATATTCAGCCACAGTAATAGTCTTGCCAATATCTTCTTTCGTGATGCCAAGTGTCTTTTCTACACCCAGTTCTACAGGAAGTCCGTGAGTATCCCATCCAGCCTTACGCTTTACCTGAAACCCCTTCATTGTCTTATAACGGCAGAAAATATCCTTAATAGAGCGAGCCATTACGTGGTGAATGCCCGGCATACCATTAGCCGAGGGAGGTCCTTCGAAAAATACGAAAGAAGGACAACCTTCACGTTCTGTCATACTCTTTGCGAAAACCTGGTTTTCGTCCCATTTCTTCAACACTTCCTTATTTACTTCCGAAAGGTCAAACTTTGAATATTCGGCAAACTTCTTACCCATCTTGATATTTACTATTTGACTATTTACAATTCACAATTAAAAGAGCGCTTTTCTATGCTTGGAAGCTACCCTTCTTATTTTAAGGGTGCAAATTTACAAAAAACTTAGATAAAAGAGACCTTTGAATAGAAAAAACGTAGTTCTGCTTCTACAAATATGCTAAATAAAGAGTATGCATTCTGCTTTTTTATTATCTGTGCAGTTATATTAACTATAACAAAGTATCTTTTACTATGTCCGTCATGTCGAATTAAAATACATTGCGAAGAATCCACCTCCTTGTCCTGATAAAAGGAAGGAAGTGGATTCTTCGCAATAGAATGAATAACAGTGAAATGATCTTATTCGATCACCATAATTCGATCATTCAATCCTACTTTCATGTTATTTTCTACTAAGACTTCTTTCACTACGCCGTCTGTCATGGAACGGATTTCATTTTCCATCTTCATGGCTACTAAGACACAAAGCGGATCTCCCTTCTTCACTTTATCTCCTTTCTTGACATAAATCTTTAAGATTACTCCCGGCATCGGAGCTTGTAAAACCTGACGTCCTACGGCATCGCTTCCGCTATGCGCATTGTGCCTTTTTTCCATTTCTCCTTTTAGTTCTATTTGGTAAAGTTCTCCCTTATTCATGATGGTATATAAATTGTTGGAAGAAGGAGAAATCTGCACTCCATGAGAATGGTGATCTATAATGATGGAATGGATAGAGTCACCTCCCATATTATAGTCCACCTCGTATATCTGGCCGTTGACCGCTATCTTCTTGATAGGTCCGTCTTCTAGGATTTCCACTTTATATTCGCTATCCGGCATATCCTGAAGTTTGGCATAATAAGTCGCTAATGTTGCCATAATCTGATCTTTTAATGAGGTTTCTAATAATTATTGGCAGTCATCTGCAACTTGCCATAATATTTCCATAAAGACTCACCAACTACGGGAAGAGTCGTTGCACGTGAAGCAGCCTCTTTCTCACGTTCGTAATGTTTTACTGCGGCTGCGATAACGGCGACTGTGGGGTCTGTGTTCTGACGACGTTTCAAGTCTTCTTTGTCAAAACGAGTATCGATAAAGGTTGTATCATAGGTCCCTTCTAGGAAAGCAGCATTCTTCAACACTCTTTGATGGAAAGGGATGGTAGTCTTGATACCCAGTATCTTATATTCACGCAAGACACGTGCCATATTTGAAATAGCTGAAGCCCGATTACGTCCCCAACAGCAAATTTTGGCAATCATTGGATCGTAATGTAACGAAACTTCAAATCCAGCATAAACAGCACTATCCAAACGAAGATTACGACCTTCTGGAGCTTCACGTACAGTTATCACACCGGGCGAAGGCATAAAATTATTTTCCGGGTCTTCTGCATAGATTCGGCATTCAATAGCAGCCCCACTAAATTCTATGTCATTCTGTTTATAAGGCAACGGATTACCGGCAGCTACTGTGATCATGTCGCGCACTAAGTCTACTCCTGTACACTCTTCCGTCACCGGATGTTCTACTTGCAGGCGTGTGTTCATTTCAAGAAAATAAAAATTCTGATCTTTATCCATCATGAACTCTAAGGTACCAGCGCTATAATAGCCAATACGTTTGCAAGCTTCCACCGCCACTTTCAGCATTTTTGCTCGGGTTTCTTCCTTTACGAAAGGCGAAGGAGCTTCTTCAATTACTTTCTGGTTGCGGCGCTGAATGGAACACTCACGTTCATACAGGTGGACAACGTTTCCGTACTTGTCTCCCATTATTTGCACTTCAATGTGATGCGGATTCTCAATATACTTTTCAATATAAACAGCATCGTTTCCAAAGGAAGTTCCGGCTTCCGACTGAGACAGGCGTAAAGCAGTTTCTACCTCTTCCTCCGTATGAACCAGGCGCATTCCTTTTCCACCCCCTCCGGCAAGGGCTTTCAACATAATGGGGTACCCTACTTTCTTTGCCACTTTCTTGACTTCATCAATACCTTGTACAGGTGATTCTGTGCCGGGTACAATGGGTAATCCTGCTTCCCGCATGATTTTACGTGCTTCTGTTTTGATTCCCATTTTAGCAATAATGTCGGCGCTTGGCCCGATGAAGATTACCCCTTCTTCTTCGCAACGACGGGCAAAATCTGCATTCTCAGATAAAAAACCGTATCCCGGATGAATGGCAGCTCCGGTCTCTTTTGCAATAGAAAGTATGAGTTCAGGTTTCAAATAAGAAGTGTCTTCTTGTGATTCGGAAATACAATAAGCCTCTTCGGCATAACGCACGTGCAAGGCTCCACGATCCACATGTGTATAGACAGCTACTGTTGTTATATTCATCACTCGGCAGGTACGGAAGATACGCATGGCAATTTCGCCGCGATTGGCAACTAAGATTTTCTTTATCATATTTTATCCTCCTACGGTTTAAAGTGGAATATTTGAATGTTTCTTAGGTGGATTAGATTGACGTTTGTTGGCAAGCATCTCGAAACTGCGAATCAGTCGCAGGCGCGTAATAGCAGGATCAATCACTTCATCTATATAACCTAATTCTGCTGCCCGGTATGGGTTAGCAAATTTCTCACGATAATTATCCTGAAGTTCCTTGCGTTTCTCTTCGGGATTCTTTGCTTGATCTATTTCCTTGCGGAAGAGAATATTAACTGCTCCGTCCGGTCCCATCACGGCAATTTCTGCAGTAGGGAAAGCAAGATTCATGCCTCCGCGAATATGCTTGGAGCTCATTACGTCGTAGGCTCCTCCGTAGGCTTTACGAGTAATGACCGTAACCTTTGGCACAGTAGCTTCACAGTAAGCATACAGTAATTTCGCTCCATTTCTAATGATACCCCCATATTCCTGGTCAATACCTGGAAGAAATCCGGGTACATCGACCAATGTCAATAGTGGAATATTGAATGCATCACAGAAACGAACGAAGCGTGCCGCTTTAATGGACGCATTAATATCTAAAGTTCCGGCCAAAACCAAAGGTTGATTGGCTACTACGCCTACCGTTTTCCCATTCAGCCGGATATAGCAAGTGATTATATTAGGTGCAAATTCTGCCTGCAATTCAAAGAAGTTGTTGTCGTCGGCAATGGCTCCTATCATTTCCTTTATATCATAAGGTTGATTAGGATTGGTAGGAATCAGACTGGATAGTTCCGGTGTCAGACGAGTGGGCGAATCACTTGTAGCTACAAATGGAGGTTCTTCCATATTGTTTCCCGGTAGATAGGAAATCAGTTCGCGTATATAATTGATACATTCAATATCATTTTCTGCGGAAAGATGGGCGACGCCCGATTTCGTCATATGAACACCAACACCACCTAAATCATCTTTACTGACCTCTTCTTGGGTAACGCTCTTCACGACGTCGGGACCAGTAATAAACATATAACCGGAGTTTTTCACCATCAAGATAAAGTCTGTCAATGCAGGTGAATAAACTGCTCCGCCAGCACACGGCCCCATAATGGCACTGATTTGTGGAATCACTCCGGATGCAAGGGAGTTGCGAAGAAATATTTCGGCATATCCGGCCAAGGAGCGAACACCTTCCTGAATACGGGCACCTCCCGAATCATTCAGACCAATGATAGGCGCTCCCATCTTCATAGCCATATCCATCACTTTGCATATCTTTTGTGCATAGGTTTCAGAAAGTGCTCCGCCGAATACGGTAAAGTCCTGTGCAAAAACATAAACAAGCCGTTTGCCAATCATCCCGTAACCGGTTACCACACCATCTCCGGCAAACTGCTGTTTATCCATACCGAAATCGGTACATTTGTGGGTTACCAATTTATCTAGTTCGATAAAGGATCCCTTTTCTAGAAGTAAATCAATACGCTCGCGAGCTGTTAACTTACCCGCTGCATGTTGTTTTTCAATACGGGCATCCCCGCCCCCTTTTTCTGCGTTCCGGTATCGTTCTTCCAGACTCTTGATCAGTTCTTTCATAGGCTATTATTTTAAAGTAATGTCTAAAAATAAGCAATTCTGAATTAAAAAAATGTCATATTAATTACAAGATGACATTCTCTATTAATAAAACGCTTCTTTTGATAAAAAAGTTAGCGTCTATGCTTTTAAACATTTAATACAACCTATGAGAGTAAAGATAAAAAAATGATTATTTTTTCATCCTTACTTCATACAAATCATTTCTACGGTCTTTCAAGTTACGGACACTGCCATACGTATGCAATTCGTTTAATAAATTCAAATCAACATCGGAAACTAATATCATTTCAGTATTCGGCGTAGCTTCGGCACGTTTACCATCGGTGGGAAATGCAAAATCGCAAGGAGTAAACACACCGGATTGAGCATACTGAATATCCATGTTGTGCACACGCGGAAGGTTACCTACACAACCGGCTATTACAACAAAGCATTCATTCTCTATGGCACGAGCATGAGCGCATACCTTTACACGAGAATAGGCATTCTGCGTATCGGTAAGGAAAGGAACAAACAGTATTTGCATACCTTGATCAGCCATGATACGGCTGAGTTCAGGAAATTCTACATCATAGCATATCAGTACGCCTATCTTAGCGCAATCTGTATCGAAAGTCTGAAGGGATTTACCACCACTCAATCCCCAACTCTTTATTTCATCTGGGGTGACGTGTATCTTTTCATACATCTCATAGGTGCCGTCACGGCGACATAGGAAACCGACATTATACAAACGGCCATCCTCTTCTTTGATGAGCGGCATGCTGCCAGTAATGATGTTGATGTTATAACTAATAGCGAGCTTTATAAAGCGATCTCTGATTTCTTCTGTGTAAGCTGCTAATCCGCGAATGGCATAAGATTCTCCTTCATTATTGAACTTCGCCATTAGCGGAGCATTGAAATATTCTGGAAACAGGACGAAGTCGCTCTTATAATCAGATACTGCATCTACAAAGAATTCTACTTGTTCAAACAAGTCATCCAACGTTTTGTAGGTACGCATTTGCCACTGTACTAATCCTACACGCACCGTTGTCTTGGGGTTTACATAGTCTTGCGTGGGCGGTTGATAATAAATGTTATCCCATTGCAGGAGACAGGCATAGTGCTTGGATTCTTCATCATTGGGAAGGTAATTGCGCATCACCTTGCGTACATGGAAATCATTGGAAAGTTGAAAGGTCAAGACAGGGTCGTAAATCTCTTTTTGACGCACCTTGTCCAGATATTCCTTAGGGCGCATCTGCTCCGCATATTTATAATAATTGGGAATACGACCGCCAAACATGATTGCTTTCAGATTCAGAGTCTCACAAAGCTCTTTGCGGTACTCATACATACGGCGTGCCAAACGCAAACCGCGATACTGTGGATGAATGAAGACCTCAATGCCATATAGAATGTTACCATTCGGGTTATGAGTGTTGAAAGTCTCCTTGCCCGTAACTTGTGCATAGGTATGGTCATTCTTTACATCGTCATAATTGACAATGATAGATAATGCACAGCCTACTATCTTTTCATCTACCACTGTGGCAATCTGTCCTTCCGGGAAAATCTTAATCAGCTTTCCTATTTGTTTATGTGTCCAGAATACATCGCTTCCGTCTGAATAAACGCGTGTAAATGATTGCGCCAATTGATCATAGTCTTCAATCTGCAAATTACGTATTTGCACTTTGTTGATTTTCGGAGTTTCCATGTCTTTCTCGTAATACTTTATTTTAAAATGATGCAAAGGTACGCTTTATAGTTACATGTTTCTTTAAAAATGAAAAAAAATAAGGTGTGATCTTTTAAACCACACCTTATCCTATTGGTATAAAATTGAAATGTTTTATTTGTTTCTGTTTTTCCAAAGATTGCTCATGTCTTCCAAGGTCTTACCTTTGGTTTCCGGAACAAGTTTCCATACGAATACAGCAGCTATCACACAGATGATGCCATATAAACCATAAGCAAACATGTGGCCGAATTTATCGCCCATATCTCCCAAAGTCATGTTGTACATCGGTACAAAAGTAGAAGATACGATGAAGTTGAAAATCCATTGGAAAGCAACGGCAAGAGCAACGGCTGTACCACGAATTGTATTCGGGAAGATTTCAGCAATCAACACCCAGCATATCGGTCCCCAACTGAACATGAAGGAAGCACTGTAAACCATAATGCAAATCACAGATATGATTGGTGGAAGTCCGGTTACTATGTTGCAAAGTGCTACTCCGAAAGCACCTATCGCCATACCCATAGAGCCGGAAATCAACAATGGTTTACGTCCCCATTTTTCAACTGTAAAGACAGCCAATAAGGTAAACAAGATATTAATGACACCCATAATCACAGTCTGAATCATCGGATTGCCCATACCCATTGTTTCGAATATACGAGGTGCAAAATAGAGTACGGCATTAATTCCTACTGCTTGTTGGAAGACACTCAACATGATACCGATGAAGATAACCATCCAACCATAAGTGAAGAGTCTTTCTGTCTTCTCATGTGCTGAAGCTTTGATTTGCGACAAAATTACTTTTGCTTGTGTCAAACCATTAATCCGACTCAGTACGTAGAGTGCTTTTTCATCCCTACCACTCATGGCGAGATAACGCGGTGTTTCAGGTACAAACAATACGAGTAAAGCAAACATGCCGGCAGGAATAGCTTCACTGGCAAACATCAGACGCCAGCCCGTGTCAATAGTCCAAGTTGCCACTTCCGGATTCAAGACTTGGTTTACGCCTTCAACAGCTTTGATAATAGGATTGGCATGTTCACCCAGAATCAGGAAGTTTACAAAATAAACAACTAACTGACCAAAGATAATGGCAAACTGGTTCCATGACACCAATGTACCACGAATATTACTGGGTGCTATCTCAGCAATATACATCGGACAGATAGCTGATGCTAAACCTACACCGATGCCACCTAATACTCGATAAAAATTGAATGCAATCAGTAGTGAATAAGAAGGACTGCCATAATCAAAGAATAAGAATTCTGGATTATAGGAACCCAATGCGGAGAGAAAGAACAAGATACCGGCAATGAAAAGTGACTTTTTGCGCCCCAAAGAGGAAGCAAAGAATCCCGAAATAGCACTACCTATAATGCATCCAATCAGCGCACTGGAAGAAGTTATTCCGTGAATAGTGTCTGTGTAAGCAAAATCAGAAGCACCCATGAAAAATGCTTGAAGTCCCTTTTCCGCACCGGAAATTACTGCTGTATCGTAACCGAAAAGCAGACCTCCGATTACAGCTACGAGCACAATGGAGAAAAGGTAAATTTTGCTTCCTTTTTCTGTATAATTCATATTATTAGTCGTTAATGATTAGCAATTAAGATAAGCTGTAATAAATAACAAATAGTGATTAGTGATTGAGGGATGGCAACGCAAGCAGAGCACATCCCACTAATCACTAATCACTGAAAGTTGTTTGCTATATTAGCAATACATATTCACAATTGCTTCATACAGCTCTTGCTTGCCGCTGGTTTGTTTGGGCTCACCATTAGCTTTTGAATAAGCTACTAAATCTTCCAAAGTCAGCTTTCCGTTTTCAAAGTCTTTCCCCTTACCAGTATCAAAAGAAGCATAACGGTCTGCCAGCATCTTTTTGTACGGAGATTCTTCTAACAACTTAGCAGCGCTTTCCAAAGCACGAGCCATAACATCCATACCTGCAATATGAGCAATGAAGATGTCTTCCAAATCGGTAGAATTGCGACGAGTCTTGGCATCGAAGTTAGTACCGCCATTACCGAAACCACCGTTACGGATGACTTGCATCATAGCCTGAGTCAGTTCAAAATTGTCGATAGGAAATTGGTCTGTATCCCAACCATTTTGATAGTCACCACGGTTTGCGTCGATAGAACCCAACATTCCGTTATCAACGGCTACAGCTAATTCGTGTTCGAAAGTGTGACCAGCCAGTGTAGCATGGTTTACTTCAATATTCACCTTGAAATCTTTATCCAGATTGTGAGCCTTCAAGAAACCTATTACTGTTTCAGTGTCCACATCATATTGATGCTTGCTTGGTTCCATCGGTTTAGGTTCAATCAAGAATGTACCGGTAAAGCCTTTGCTACGAGCGTAGTCACGAGCAACAGTCAACATTTGTGCCAGATGTTCCTTTTCACGCTTTTGGTCTGTGTTCAATAAAGACATGTAACCTTCACGACCACCCCAGAATACATAATTTGAACCACCCAATTCAATGGTTGCATCAATTGCATTCTTGATTTGGATAGCTGCACGTGCCACTACATCAAAATCAGGATTGGTAGCTGCACCATTCATATAACGAGCATGGCTAAACACGTTGGCAGTACCCCATAACAATTTGATACCCGTTTCAGCCTGTCTTTGTTTGGCATAAGCAACGATTGCTTTCAGGTTTGCTTCATACTCTTCAATAGTATCAGCTTCTTCACAAAGATCCACATCATGGAAGCAATAATATTCAATGCCTACCTTTTGCATAAATTCAAAACCAGCATCCAGTTTGTTCTTTGCAGCTTGAAGCTTGTCAGAATCACCGTTCCATGGGAACTCTTTCGTACCACCACCAAACTGATCACCACCTTCTGCACAGAGTGTATGCCACCATGCCATAGCAAATTTCAACCAATCCTTCATCTTCTTGCCCATGATTACTTTTTCAGCATCATAGTAGCGGAATGCCATCGGATTCTTACTCTCTTTACCTTCAAATTTAATTTTTTCTATTCCAGAAAAAAACTCTTTTGTTGCCATAATCTTAGTTTATTAAAAAAATACTATTTAGTTCTATTTATTTATTTCATTGCTACTTCCAAGTACGCTTTCCAACGTGCATAAGCCTCTGCGTAAGCTTGGCGGTCAAGTTGTTTAGGTTCTATCACTTCCAATTTGTCGAGTGTGGCAAAGGCTTCCTTATTATCTTTATAAATGCCCGCACCTATGCCTGCACCTTTGGCGGCTCCCACAGATCCATCCGTATCATACAATTCAATCACTGCTCCAGTCACACCGGCCAACGTTTCACGGAATAAAGGACTGAGGAACATATTTGCTTTTCCTGCATGGATTTTCTGTACGGGAATACCCATACTTTCCATGATGTCGATGCCATATTTGAAAGAGAATACAATGCCTTCCTGAGCTGCGCGAATGAGATGGTGCTTGCCATGTTGGTTAAAATTGATGCCTTGGATGGAACAGCCAATCTCTTTATTTTCTAACATCCGCTCAGCACCGTTTCCAAAAGGCAAGATGCTGATTCCCGCACTACCGATAGGAGCTTGTGCAGCCAGTATGTTCATATCGTTGTAAGAAATTCCTTCCGGAGCTATCGTTCGCTTTACCCATGAATTCAGAATACCTGTGCCATTGATGCACAGCAATACACCCAGGCGAGTTTGTTCATCTGTATGGTTGACATGCGCAAAGGTGTTGACACGTGATTTAGGATCATAGTTCACTTCACCGTTCACCCCATACACCACACCGGAAGTGCCGGCAGTTGAAGCTATTTCTCCGGGATTGAACACATTTAGTGATAATGCATTGTTGGGTTGGTCACCGGCGCGATACGTAATCGGCGTACCTTCTTTCAAACCTAACTCTTTCGCTGAAAAGGCATTCACACGTCCCTGTTCAGAAAAAGTAGGTTTGATATCGGCAATCAAAGATGCATCAAAGCCATAATGATTCAGTAGAAAGTCTGCAACCTGCCCTTTTTTGAAGTCCCAGAACATGCCTTCGGATAAACCGGAAACAGTCGTGCAAATGGTACCACTTAATTTCATGGCAATATAGTCGCCTGGCAACATTACCTTATCTATCTTTTCATAAATAGCAGGTTCGTTTTCTTTAATCCATGCTAATTTAGAGACGGTAAAATTGCCTGGTGAATTCAGCAGATGAGAAAGACAAGTCTCCTCTCCCAGCACGTTAAATGCCTTTTGTCCGTATGGAACGGCTCTTGAATCGCACCAGATAATAGCCGGACGCAACACTTGCTGGTTTTTATCCACACACACTAATCCATGCATCTGATAAGAGATACCAATTGCTTTTATCTCTTCAACATTTACTTTGGATTCTGCCAATACGGCTTGTGTAGCAAGCTTCAAGTTTGCCCACCAATTTTCAGGATGTTGCTCTGCCCAGCCCGGTTTTACAGCTATAATTTCAGCTTCCGTCTTAGGGAAAAAAGCAGATGATACACATTTACCACTTTCAGCGTTTACCAGACTCGCTTTGACAGACGAGCTACCAATGTCATAACCTAATAGATACATCTCTTTATTTACGATTTAATTATTTACTGTTGATGATTAAAGTCAGCTTGTCACCGTCTCACCTTATTATATATCTTCTTGTCAAAGCGATAATAACGTGCTGCACGATGTGCTACTCCTTTTTGTTTTTCTTCCAAAGGAACTACATATTCCATCAGGGCTATCTTTTTATGGAAATTACGTACATCAATTTGTCTTCCATCAACCAATTCATACAAGGTTCGTAGTTGCGAGGCCGTGAATTTTCGCGGCAGCAAGTCAAACAAAGAAGACGGGTTGATGTCAACATATTGGCGTATATATATCATAGCCTCTTTGATAATCAGATTGTGGTCAAAAGCCAAAGTTTTCAGGTCGTTCATAGTCACCCAACAAGCCTGATAGTCATCCAACTCACGGCTCAATGCCCTATCTATCTTTACTAAAGAAAGATAAGCTATGGTAACAATGCGTTCTACTTTCGATTGCATGGCACGTTCCAGCCAATGTACATCTTTGGGATCTTTGGTTCGGTCTTTAGAACCGAACGCTTTGAATTGCATCAAATTTACATTTTTCAGTCCGGTCAATTCGTTCAATACCCTTTTGGCCGCTTCATCCAGATCCTCATCCATATAAATCAAACTTCCGGGGAGTTTCATATCGTGAAAAATTTCACCCTCCTCTTCGCCCGCACGTTTAATTAGCAGAACTTTCAGTTGTTCACCGTCAAAGCCAATCACTACACAATCCACAGAGATGTGATTGTTGGCTAACGGAATGAGATGTTCTATATTTTGCATAATATATCTGTTTAAGCGCTGCAAATATAAAGAGGTTTTTTTAATATGCAATATATAAAAAGAATATTTTTAAGATGTTATAAAGCATTATTCTTCAAATAAATACATATCATACTTTTTACAATAACAGAGTGAGTAGTTATCATCTAAGATACAATATGTATTTCAAATGATGTTTGATGGATAGTAATTGTAGGATGTACAATAAGAAGGAAGTGCTTAGTTTCTAAAGAATTCAATCATTTTCTTTTCAATCAAGGCCTCATACCCATATTGTCTTTTTAGATGAAGTAAAACACGAGTGGATTTACACAAAAAGATTCTTTTGTGTGGTAAATTTCAGAAATTCCTCTACCTTTGCACCAGTTTTATTTAACCACTAAAAACAAGTTAAGTATGAAAGCATTTGTATTTCCAGGTCAGGGTGCCCAATTTGTAGGCATGGGAAAAGATCTGTACGAAAACTCGGCTTTAGCCAAAGAACTTTTTGAGAAAGCAAATGATATCCTTGGATATCGCATTACAGATATTATGTTTAACGGTACAGATGAAGATCTGCGCCAAACGAAGGTTACTCAACCTGCCGTATTCCTGCATTCTGTTATTTCTGCTCTTTGCATGGGTGACCATTTTAAACCGGAAATGACTGCCGGGCACTCGCTGGGTGAATTTTCCGCACTGGTTGCTGCCGGTGCATTAAGTTTTGAAGATGGGTTGAAATTGGTTTACGCTCGTGCCATGGCCATGCAGAAAGCTTGTGAGGCACAACCTTCTACAATGGCAGCCATCATTGCTTTATCGGATGAAAAAGTAGAAGAAATCTGTGCACAAGTGAGTGCAGAAGGCGATGTTTGTGTAGCCGCTAACTATAACTGTCCGGGACAGATTGTGATTTCAGGCTCCATTGAAGGTATTAACAAAGCTTGCGAACTGATGAAAGCTGCCGGTGCCAAACGTGCTTTGCCTTTGAAAGTGGGTGGTGCTTTCCATTCACCGTTGATGAATCCTGCTAAGGTAGAATTGGAAGCTGCCATCAATGCAACAGAAATTCATACACCGAAGTGTCCGGTTTATCAAAACGTAGATGCTTTGCCTCACACGGATCCTGTGGAGATCAAGAAGAATCTGGTTGCTCAGCTGACTGCTTCTGTGTGTTGGACTCAAACTGTAAAAAACATGGTTGCTGACGGTGCTACAGACTTTACAGAATGTGGCCCGGGTGCCGTTCTTCAAGGAATGATTAAGAAGATTGAAGCTTCGGTATCGGCTCACGGTATTGAATAATCACGAAATATACTAAGTTGATAGGGCTGTCTCCCAAAAGGGTGACAGCCCTCTTTTTTAGATGCTACTTCTCTTGTCTCGGCAACCCCATGCCTACTCTATCTTCTCCTTTTACCATTCTGCCAAAGGAATTCGCCGACTTTTTGTATCAATACACTTAGTAATATGGATTTATCTATTACTTTTGCAGGAGCTATTACAATAAACAGGCATGATCATGGAAAAAGCAAAAGTATATTACGCTGATTTACGAACCTCCCCTACTTCCAATCTTTTGGATAAAATGGAACGGTTGCTCAAACGGGCAGGCATTGAGAAGTTACCTCTAAAAGATAATTTCGCAGCCATCAAAATTCATTTTGGAGAGCCGGGAAACTTAGCCTATATTCGTCCGAACTATGCAGCGCGTATGGCCAATTTATTACGTAGTTTGGGGGCAAAACCATTTCTGACAGATTGCAACACTCTTTATTCCGGACGCCGGGCTAATGCTGTTGATCATTTGCAAAGTGCAATGGAAAATGGTTTTAACCCGATATCTGCCCAATGCCAAGTGATAATAGGAGATGGCTTGAAAGGTACGGATTATCGGGAAATTCCCTTAGACGGAGAATATTGCGTTGCACCTAAAATTGGTACAGCTATTGCTGATGCAGACATTATCATCAGTATGAATCACTTTAAAGGACATGAACAAGCCGGCTTTGGCGGTGCCTTAAAGAATTTAGGGATGGGATGTGCCAGTGTAGGGGGTAAGTTGGAACTTCATGCTTCTTCGCAACCTAAGATAGATACAGAGCACTGCATTGGTTGTAATATCTGCGTGAAGCACTGTGCGCATGATGCCATACATCTGAATGTTGAGCGTAAGGCCGAAATCGATTATGTGAAATGTGTGGGATGCGGACAATGTGTAGCCTTGTGCCAACATGAGGCAGCGGTGGTCAGCGACTGGGACACTTCTGAGCGCTTGAACTATAAAATTGCAGAATACTCTCTCGCCGTGGTGAAAGATAAACCACACTTTCACATCAGCTTTATCATGAATGTATCTCCGGAATGTGACTGTTGGAATCATAACGATGCAGCCATTATTCCTGACCTCGGCATGTTGGCGTCAGCAGATCCTGTGGCCTTGGATAAAGCCTGTGCAGATATGGTTACTCAAACCCCTATTCTACATAATAACAATGTACTTGCTGCCCACCACGAGCATGATGATTTGTGTGGTTGTGATAAATTTCACATGATTCATCCCGACACCGATTGGTTGGCAGGTTTGCGTCATGCCGAAAAAATAGGCTTGGGAACCATGGAATACGAATTAGTGAAGATTTAAACCTTTTAAAACTTTCACAGTCATAAATAATAATCGTTTTATCAATTCATACTTAACGTGAAACAAATGGAAACATCTGCTAAACTTTACTCCTTGTCTTTCGGTAATGTAAAGACCTATTTATTTGCTCTTTTATTTGTAGTAGGAAACGTTGCTTTGCCGCAACTCTCTCACTTGGTGCCTGCCGGTGGACCTACTTTATTGCCTATTTACTTCTTCACGTTGATTGCTGCTTATAAGTATGGCTTCCGTGTTGGATTACTGACTGCTCTTTTATCACCGGTTATCAATCATCTGCTCTTTGCGATGCCTACCCTTGCTGTTTTACCGGCAATATTAATCAAATCGGGATTACTGGCTGGAGCTGCTGCCCTTGCTGCACGTCACTCTAAAAAAGTTTCTTTATTGGCTTTGTTGGGCGTAGTACTTGCCTATCAGGTGGTAGGAACAGCTTTTGAGTGGGCTTTGTGTGGTGATTTCTACCTGGCCGTACAAGATTTCCGTATGGGCATTCCGGGGATGTTGATTCAATGGTTTGGAGGATATGCTTTGTTGAAAGCGATTGCTAAAATCTGAGAGAAAGATTGAAGAGTTTAAATCTCCGTACATGCAGTGGAGATGAGGACCGATAAACATAAAACAAGTTGACCTTATGGATAGAAGAGATTTTTTGAAAACATTAGCTGTGGCGGGAGCTGCAGTAACTGTACAACATTCAGAAGCAATGGATGTTTTAGCGCAAACCTTCACAAATGCCGGAGGTGGCAAGGCTGATCTTGTAGCTGTTATGGGAGGCGAACCAGATATGATGTTTCGTCGTGCCATTGAAGAGATGGGAGGCATGAAAGCCTTTATCAAACCCGGACAGAAAGTAGTGGTAAAACCTAATATCGGTTGGGATAAGATCCCCTCATTAGCAGGAAACACCAATCCAAAGTTGGTGACAGAGATTATTAAGCAATGTTTCGCTGCCGGAGCCAAGGAAGTGACGGTGTTTGACCATACCTGCGATGACTGGCAGAAGTGCTACAAGAACAGTGGTATTGAAGCAGCTGCCAAAGCTGCCGGAGCCAAAGTAATGCCTGCTCATTTGGAAAGCTACTACCGCACGGTCTCTTTGCCTCAAGGCAAAAAGCTGAAGAGCACCAAGGTACATGAAGCGATCTTAAACAGTGATGTCTGGATCAATGTTCCTATTCTGAAGAATCATGGAGGTGCCAACCTTACCATATCGATGAAGAATCACATGGGCATTGTATGGGACCGGGGATTCTTTCATCAGAACGATCTTCAGCAGTGTATCGCCGATATTTGTACCCTCCAGAAGAAGGCGGTACTCAACGTCGTAGATGCTTATCGCGTGATGAAGACCAACGGACCTCGCGGACGTTCGGAATCTGATGTGGTATTGACTAAAGGCTTGTTTATTTCAAAGGATATTGTAGCTGTGGATACAGCAGCTGCCAAGTTCTTCAATCAAGTGCGTGATATGCCGCTTGATACTGTAAGTCATCTTGCCAACGGAGAAGCGCTGAAAATCGGAACGATGGATCTGGATAAATTGAATATCAAACGCATCAAAATATAAGACCCTACAAACTCAAAATAAACAGGTTTCATGTTGACAAAAATAAGAATTGGATTATCTGTCCTTTTTTTCGGACTGATAACGTTTTACTTTCTGGATTTTGCAGGGGTATTGCCCGCTAAATTTCATGTATTGGCACACCTCCAATTTGTGCCGGCACTGATGTCGCTCAGTCTTTTGATATTGATTTCTTTACTTGTACTGACCTTGATCTTCGGACGTATTTATTGTTCTGTCATTTGCCCAATGGGTATTTATCAGGATATAGTCAATCGGATTTCAAAGAAAGTAAGCAAAAAGAAGAAACGCTTTCGCTTCTCTCCTGCTAAGAACGTGCTGCGATGGGCGGTATTGACAGTGACCGTCATTACTTTTGTTAGTGGGTTCACTGCTATCGTAGGATTGCTGGACCCGTACAGTGCTTTCGGGCGTATGGTCACCAATGTTTTCAAGCCAGTATATATGACGGGAAACAACCTGCTTGAGTCTCTCTTTTCCCGATTCAATAATTACACGTTCTATCAGGTTGATGCTTCTTTGATTAGTATATCTTCCTTTGTAATAGGTTTGGTCACTTGTTTGGTCATCGGTTTTCTTGCCTGGAAACATGGACGTACTTGGTGTAACACCGTGTGTCCGGTAGGTACTTTACTGGGGTTTGTGAGTCGCTTTTCTCTTTTCAAGATACGTATTGATGAAAACAAATGTACACACTGCATGATTTGCGGTACTCGCTGTAAAGCTTCTTGCATTGACAGCAAAAATCAGCAGATAGACTATAGCCGTTGTGTCGATTGTTTCAATTGTCTGGATAGTTGCAAAGACGGTGCTTTGGTCTATTCATTGCCTTCTGCTTCCTTGAAAAAGCTTACAGATAAGAACAAAGAAGAAGTGGAACCTCATGCATCCAAACGTCGTTTTCTAACCATTGGTCTGACGGCTACAGCTACCTCCGGAGTGATGGCACAAATGCGCAACAGATGGAGAGCAAATGGTGATAAGCAAGGCAATGGCCTTCGTGAAAAAGAGACCCCCATTACCCCTCCGGGCTCAGTGAGCTTGACACATTTCCAGACACGTTGCACTTCCTGTCACCTCTGTGTGAGCAAATGTCCTTCTCATGTACTGAAACCGGCATTCATGGAATATGGCTTGGCAGGAATGATGCAGCCCACCGTTTATTTTGAGAAAGGATTCTGTAACTTTGACTGTACGGTGTGTGGAGATGTCTGTCCTAACGGTGCCATCCAACCGTTGACAATCGAACAAAAGCACCTGACACAAATGGGGAAAGTAGTGTTTGTCAAAAGATATTGCATCGTTCATACCGACGGTACCAGTTGCGGAGCTTGTTCGGAACACTGCCCTACCCAAGCTTTGTCGATGGTGCCTTATAGAGACGGATTAACCATTCCTCATGTTGACACAGATATTTGTGTGGGATGCGGTGGTTGTGAATACGTATGCCCTGCCCGTCCCTTCCGTGCCGTATATATCGAAGGCAATGCAGTGCAGCAAGAGGCTCATCCTTTTGTTGAGAAGGAAGAAGAAGGCGTGGAAGTAGATGATTTTGGCTTCTAAGCAACAATCTTTTTTTCAAATAGCATTCTCCCTCCAATAAAATAACTAAATTCGTGGCGAACAATCTATTCTAATTTTACATGGAGGCAGTAACAAACAACTGGTTTACTAAAAAATACCCAATCGGCTTTGCGTTAAGTGGTGGTTTTATCAAAGGGTTCGCCCACTTAGGAGTGATGCAGGCTTTATTGGAACACGACATTAAGCCTAATATCCTTTCCGGTGTGAGTGCTGGCGCATTAGCCGGTGTATTCTATGCTGACGGGAATGAACCCTATCGAGTGCTGGATTTCTTTTCCGGACACAAGTTTCAAGACTTAACCAAGATGGTTATTCCCAAAGTGGGATTATTTGAATTAAGTGAATTTGTAGACTTCCTAAAAAGCAATCTGAAAGCTAAGAAGTTGGAAGACTTAAACCTGCCGTTAATTATTACCGCTACCGATTTGGATCACGGGCGACTGGTTCATTTCCATAAAGGAGAGATTGCTGAGCGCGTGGCAGCTTCTTGCTGTATGCCTGTTTTGTTTGCCCCTGTCAAGATAGATGGAACCCATTATGTAGATGGCGGGTTACTGATGAATCTGCCCGTTTCTACCATCAGACGCATCTGCGAAAGAGTGGTAGCTGTTAATGTCAGTCCCTTGATGGCGACCAAATACAAGATGAATATTGTCAGCATCGCTTTGCGATCCTACAATTTCATGTTCCGCTCCAACTCTTTTGCCGAACGTGAAAAGGCAGACTTGTTGGTAGAGCCCTATAATCTGGATGGGTATAGTAACAAAGAGCTGGAGAAGGCAGAGGAGATATTCATGCAAGGCTACAATGCTGCCAATGACATTCTGGAACGTTTGTTGGTAGATAAAGGCAGCATCTGGAAAGAAAACACAATAACCATTCTCTAAATAGAAAAGAAATGAGTGACAGAAATAAACTAATTGTTTACCAAGTGTTTACCCGACTATTCGGAAATAGTAACAACCGCTGTATTCCTAACGGTGATCTCTTACAAAACGGATGCGGCAAAATGGCTGACTTTACAGCCAAGGCATTAGGCGAGATAAAGAAGCTTGGCGCCACACACATTTGGTACACAGGCATTATAGAACATGCCACTCAAACCGATTACCGTCGTTACAACATCCAACCCGACCATCCGGCTATTGTAAAAGGAAAAGCCGGTTCTCCGTATGCCATCAAAGATTATTACGATGTAGATCCTGATTTGGCAAAAGATGTGCCGGAACGAATGAAGGAATTTGAAAACCTTGTACAACGTACGCATCGGAGTGGCTTGAAGGTTATTATTGACTTTGTGCCCAACCACGTAGCTCGTCAGTACCATTCGGATGTTCAGCCTGACGGTACTTCTCAGTTGGGAGCAAACGACAACAAGGCTACTCCGTTCAGCCCCTATAACAACTTCTATTACATCCCTCAGTCGGAATTGCACGGACAGTTTGACATGAAAGAAAATGCTGAGGAAGCTTACAAGGAATTTCCTGCCAAGGCAACCGGCAACAATCGTTTTGACGCTTATCCCAATCGCAATGATTGGTATGAAACCATCAAATTAAATTATGGGGTAGATTATCAAAACGGAGGGACTTGCCATTTCAATCCCATTCCCGATACCTGGACTAAGATGTTGGATATTCTCCTCTTCTGGGCAGAAAAAAATATCGATGGATTTCGTTGTGACATGGCAGAGATGGTTCCGGTTGATTTCTGGGAATGGGCCATTCCTCAGGTCAAGGCACAGCATCCTTCACTCTTGTTCATAGCCGAGGTGTATAACCCCAAAGAATATAACAATTATCTATTCCGTGGGAAGTTTGATTATCTATATGATAAAGTAGGACTGTACGATACCCTGAGAAATATCATCTGCGGAAATGAATCGGCCACAGCCATCACCCGTTCTTGGCAAAGCCTGGGAGGCATAGAAAAGCGTATGCTGAACTTTCTGGAAAATCATGACGAGCAACGCATTGCTTCCGATTACTTTGCCAGCAACCCTTTTAAGGCTATTCCGGCACTTATTGTATCGGCTTGTATGAATGTCAATCCGTTGATGATATACTTTGGTCAGGAGTTTGGCGAACTGGGAATGGATAGTGAAGGATTCAGCGGTAGAGACGGACGGACCACGATCTTTGACTATTGGAGTGTAGATACCATTCGCCGTTGGCGTAATGGAGGAAAGTTTGACGGCAAGATGCTGACGGAAGACGAAAGACATCTCCATGGCATCTACCAACAAATATTGACACTCTGCCGTGAAGAAAAAGCGATTTCTCAAGGAGCTTTCTTTGATTTGATGTACGCCAACACCAAGGGGTGGCGATTCAATGAGCATCGACAATATGCCTTTCTACGCAAGTTTGAAAGAGAATTATTGCTGATTGTCGTCAACTTCGATTACCTGCCGGTTGAACTGGCCATCAATCTTCCCTCTCATGCTTTCGACTTCTTACAAATTCCCCAGATGGATCAATACAAAGCCATCGAGCTGCTCAGTGGCAAAGAGGAAAAGATGAGTCTGCTGCCCTATAAGGCTACCGATGTTACGGTGGGAGGACACAGCGGAAAAATCTTGAAGATAAAGCTATAATCCCTTGCCGGATGCATAAAACTCTGTTCGCAGGTTGCGAATGCTTGTTCCAACCCTGCGGATATCTGTTCCCAGGTTGCGAACATCCGTTCCCAGCTTGGGAACAGAGTTAAGTCTTAAGAGAAAAAGGTTACTCTCTTATCTGAAACTCTTTTTGTTCTATACTTCGATTCCTTTCACCTTATCTCCTCTTTGCTATCTATCATCGTCAATCCTTGTTTTCAGCCATATATTCTTGTAACCGATACAATCGAGTAATGGCGGGATTGTAGAATTCATCCGGGTAGTGTGCTTCGATATCACTGAGATTGGCTTGTACATACCGTGCTACATCCGAAATTTTTTCTGCCACACTTAATTGGACTTGACTGGGAAAAGAAGAGCTTTTAGCCCATGTAATCAAGGCTTTAACACTCTCTTCATCATACGTATACGTCGTCATAAACTAATCTATTTTCTTGCAAAGATATAACAAATGTGAAAGTTTACCTATATCCTCGAACAAAATCTCTATAGGTTCTGTTATATAATTGTGTTTTTCATAGTATTAGATATAAGATTAATTAAAAGAGACGTATTCGCTTGTGACAAGTAAGTACATCATCAAAACAGAAGCGTCTGTTGATTGATAAATGTGTAAGGGGCATCGGTTTACCAGAACCGATGCTTTTTTTTAGCAATCTTTGCTATATGTTAGAAAATAATCCGTAAATTTGGCACATAATAAGGAAAGAAACGATATGAATATCCCTGTTATTTTTCAATTTTTAGAGGACTTGTCCGTAAACAATAATCGTGAATGGTTCAACAGTCATCGGGACGCATACGAAAAAGCCCGTAATGAGTTTGAAAACCTACTTACAGTCATTATTTCCCGCATTTCTCTGTTTGATGAAAGCATACGTGGCATAGAGGCTAAGGACTGTACCTATCGCATCTATAGGGATACGCGTTTTACTGAAGATAAGACCCCTTACAAGAATCACTTCGGAGGATATATCAACGCCAAAGGAAAGAAATCTGACCATTGTGGCTACTACATCCACTTGCAACCTGGCAACTGTCTGCTTGCCGGAGGAAGTTACTGCCCTCCTTCCCCCTTATTGAAAGCACTTCGACAAGCTGTATATGATAATATAGATGAATTTCGAGGCATTGTAGAAGATCCCGCTTTCCAGCAATATTTTCCCGTTATCGGCGAAAACTTTTTGAAAACAGCCCCCAAAGGATTTTCAAGAGACTTCCCCTATCTGAAATATCTGCAATGTAAAGAATATACCGTTGCCAACTACCAACCGGACAGCTTCTTTCTTGCACCTGATTTTCTGGAGCAAACGGATGCTATTTTTAAACAGATGAAACGTTTTTCGGATTTTGTAAATTATACTATTGACGACTTTGAATAATTACCTATTATAACTAACTTAAAACATTTGAACCATGATCATAGATAAACTTGAAAATATAGAAAATTATGCTTCGCTGAATCCCTTGTTCGCGCAAGCCATTGATTTTTTAAGATCACACGATCTGCATGCCTTGGAAGTTGGAAAAACCGAACTCAAGGGAAAAGATTTATTTGTAAACGTAGCTCAGACCAAAACCAAAGCCAAAGAAGACGCGAAACTCGAAACTCATAGAGATTTTATTGATATTCAGATTCCGTTGTCGGGTACGGAAATAATGGGCTATACCGCCGCAAAAGACTGTCTCCCCGCTGATGCTCCTTACCATGCAGAAAAAGACATTACTTTTTTTGAAGGACTGGCAGAGAGCTACCTCGAAGTTAAACCCGGCATGTTCGCTATCTTCTTTCCTCAAGACGGACACGCTCCCGGCATCACTCCGGATGGTGTAAAGAAAGTGATTGTGAAAGTGAAAGCATAAATATACCATAGACCTCAAAACTCATCCTTTATGGAAACATTGAATTTGATTAAAAACGACCTTTGGCTGGAGCCCTATGCAGATGCCATCCAAGGACGCCATGAACATGCCGTAGATAAAGAAGCTGTACTAACCAACCATGGAAAACAAACTTTATCGGACTTTGCATCCGGATATTTGTACTTTGGTTTGCAGCGCACCGACACTCACTGGGTTTTTCGTGAATGGGCACCCCATGCAACTCAAATCTTTCTGATAGGAACTTTCAACGATTGGAAAGAAGAAAAGACATACAGCCTGAAACAGAAGGCAAACGGTACTTGGGAAATCAAACTTCCCGCCGATGCCATTAAACACGGCGACTTATATAAACTAATGGTGCATTGGGAAGGTGGATGTGGTGAACGTATTCCTGCGTGGGCTACCCGTGTAGTGCAGGATGAGCACACCAAAATATTCAGCGCACAGGTTTGGGCTCCGGAGAAGCCGTATAAGATGAAGAAGCGGACTTTCAAACCTAATACAGATCCGCTCTTGATATACGAATGCCACATCGGCATGGGACAACAAGAAGAAAAGGTAGGCAGCTACAGAGAATTTCAGGACATAGTTCTTCCACGCATTGCCAAAGACGGATACAACTGTATACAGATTATGGCTATTCAGGAGCATCCTTATTATGGCAGCTTCGGATATCATGTATCCAGCTTCTTTGCTGCTTCTTCACGTTTCGGAACTCCCGACGAACTAAAAGAATTGATTGACACCGCTCATAGCATGGGCATAGCTGTCATCATGGATATTATCCACTCGCATGCTGTGAAAAATGAGGTAGAAGGCTTAGGAAACTTTGCCGGTGACCCTAATCAATATTTCTATTCGGGCGAACGTCGTGAACACCCGGCTTGGGATTCGCTCTGCTTTGATTATGGCAAGAATGAAGTGCTCCATTTCCTTTTGTCCAACTGCAAATATTGGCTGGAGGAATATCATTTTGACGGTTTCCGTTTTGATGGCGTTACTTCTATGTTGTATTACAGTCACGGACTGGGTGAAAGCTTCTGCGATTATGGCGATTATTTCAATGGGCACCAGGATGATAATGCTATTTGTTACCTCACCCTTGCCAATCGTCTGATTCATGAAGTCAATCCGAAGGCTATCACCGTGGCCGAAGAAGTATCGGGTATGCCGGGACTGGCTGCCAAATATGAAGACGGAGGATACGGATTTGATTACCGCATGGCAATGAATATTCCCGATTACTGGATCAAGACTATCAAAGAGAAGATTGATGAAGATTGGAAACCGTCCAGTATGTTCTGGGAAGTAACCAATCGCCGGAAAGATGAAAAGACCATCTCTTATGCCGAAAGTCATGACCAAGCATTGGTGGGTGATAAGACCATCATTTTCCGCTTGATTGACGCCGATATGTATTGGCATATGCAGAAAGGTGATGAAAATTATACCGTAAACCGTGGAATTGCTCTCCATAAGATGATACGTCTGCTCACTGCAACAACCATCAATGGCGGCTATCTTAATTTCATGGGCAATGAATTTGGACACCCCGAATGGATTGACTTCCCTCGTGAAGGTAACGGATGGTCGTGCAAGTATGCCCGTCGTCAATGGGATTTGGTAGATAATAAGAATCTGACCTATCATTATATGGGAGATTTTGATACTGCCATGTTGGAAGTGATAAAGAGTGTGAAGAATTTCCAAGATACTCCGGTGCAAGAGCTATGGCACAACGATGGCGACCAAGTGTTGGCGTATATGCGTAAAGATTTGATATTTGTATTCAACTTCAATCCGAAGCAATCCTTTACGGACTATGGCTTCTTGGCTCCTGCCGGAAGTTATGAGGTAATTTTGAATACAGATACTCCCGCTTTCGGTGGCAATGGCTTGACGGACGATACCATCAAACACTTTACCAACCAAGATCCTTTATACAAAAAAGAGAAGAAAGAATGGTTGAAGCTTTATATACCGGCACGTACTGCCATGATATTGAGAAAAACCAAGTAATAGAGTATCTATAAAACAACGAGAGGCAGATATCATCAAGATCATCTGCCTCTCGTTGTTTTATATCAGTATATAAATACTTCCTACAATTGAGAATTAATGAAGTTCAGCATGGTTTTTGCATTATCCAACATTCTTTTATGAGCCGGTTTATCGGCAGAAAGTGACGGCATCAGCTTTTCCAAATATCCTTTTGCTTCCTTGAATTCTACTTTCGCTTTCTCAGCATCTGTTTTCAAAGTAGTAGCCCCTTTGCTGTAATACAAAGTACCTAAACTATTGAGAGCATTGATGTTTTCAGGCTGAATAGCAATAGCTTGTTTGAAAGCATCTTCTGCAGCACTCATCTTCTGACCTTTTTGTGCTATAATACCTTGATTTACAAAATGAGTAGCATACATTCGGGTCAATGTTTTATTGTCGGGGTTTGCTTCTAGACCCTCTTTCAAGGTAGCAACGTATTCTTCATTTTTCTTTAAATCTTTCAGGGCACCGGCTTTACCAATATAAGCGTTGTCGAGGTTATACTTTTTTTGTACAGCGATATCAAAATACTTCAATGCATCTGCCGGTTGCTTAATTTTGTCAGCACACACACCACAATTATACGCAATCACTGAGTCTTGGTTGTTAGTCTGTGTTAAGTAAGTTTTGAATTTAGTAAAGGCTTGTTGATAATTTTTTGCTTCCAACGCTGTCTTGCCTTCGTTTAGTAATTGTACTGGATCGGCATTCTGTGCAAAGAAATTAGTAGATGCACAAACCAGTGCAAGAGATAAGATTAATTTTTTCATGTGTATTAATTATTTTAATTTGATATCCCAAAGTTAGCCGCCCCATCCTAAGAAGCAAAGTATTTTTACTTTTTTTGAGGATTTTAGAATAGTAGTAACAAATGTTATTTTACGTAAATCTAGTATCGAAGGTTTTTCTTTAGTGATATTTCAAATCTTATTTCTTTTGATCTCAGGTTTGAAAAAGACTTCTAAACTCTTGTTTTTCAAAGCATCATACCCTCTTTAAGTGGCTTTTTGTTTTTTTAATTCTCTTTGTTGCATATGTTACAGTAATAGTGATTTCATCATGCTATCTTTGCATCAAATAAATAATGAAAGATTATGGAACAGATACACGGTCATGAAGTCCTCCACATGATGGAAGGCAACAGCTATTCAGAGTCATCTCTTAGAGATGCCATCGTTCAAAAGTTTGGTAAAGACCAACGGTTTTACACTTGTTCGGCCGAAGAGATGGATGCGGACGAACTCATCGCCTTCCTAAAGGAGAAAGGTAAGTTTATGCCCATTAACGACGGATTTACAGTAGATATATCCAAAGTTTGCAATCACTGATTCTTTCGTATAAAGATTTCAGTATAAAAGCATGTTTCTTAAAAAAGAAAACGCTAACCGGTTACTTAATAACTTGTTAGCGTTTTTTTATGTGATTCCGAAGCGATTCGAACGCTTGACCCACGCCTTAGAAGGGCGTTGCTCTATCCAGCTGAGCTACGGAACCATCCTTAATTGCGGTGCAAAGGTACGTTTTTTTGTGAAAACTGCAAATAATTGTATCTAAAAAATGAAGGACTCCTAAAGAAAAGATAGAGGCTATAAACGATAAGTAATGATTAATTATCAATAAGGATACATAATCATTTATTTATCAGCATGAATATTAGAACTTTGTTCGAAAAACAGTGTCAGTATTGTGAAAATCACTTCTAACAATCATATTTTGGCTACAAACCCAGAGGTAAACCGCTGATATACCAAACTACAAACAATAGAGTCCAAGCCAGAAGGATAAACAAGGAATATCTCCAAGTATATTTAAGCAACGAACCATAAGTAGATTGTTTGTCGTATTGCTGCATATAGGTCAGCACTAATGGCATGTAAAACATGAAAGGTGTAATGGCATTCGTCGCACTATCGCCAATGCGGTAAGCGCATTGGGTCATATCCGGAGAGATACCCATGCCTGCCAGTACCGGAACAAAGATGAAAGACATAAAAGCCCATTTGGACGTAGCTGAAACCATAATGAGATTGACGAGAGCCGTAAACATAATGAAGAGGATTAATATCCACAAGCTCTCTAAGCGGACAGAAGATAATAGGTCAGCTCCCATAATAGCTATGCATTTATCTAAATGAGAGTATTCAAAACAAGCGAACATTTGTGAAGCAAAGAAGGCAATCACAAAATAAACTCCCAGCAGCTTCATGGGTTGGGTCAACCCCTCTATCACATCTCCGTCTGTCCGATAACGGCCGGAAGCAAGGCCATAGACCATTCCCATTAATCCGATACCCAAAGAAATCAAAAATAAGATTCCTACAATAAACGGAGAACGGATTAAGCCACCATTGACTCCTCTCAATATTCCCCAAGAAGAAAAGGTAGCCCACAAGATCATCGCTACATAAAGCAACCCAACGATGACAGCAATCATCATGCTCCTTCGTTCCTTACGGGATAATTGCTTATAACCGGAAAAGCGAATGGTTCCTTCATATTCTCCTAAAGTAGGCAGCAGGTTTTTACGAGTAATATAATAAATGATGAAAGCTAACAAAAAGGTGGATACACTGAGAAAGTAATAGTTACACAACGGACCAGTTTGTCCGGGAGCTATATTCGCCACATCGGCAGCCTCTTGCGTGGTTACTGCAATCATTGGGTCTAATGTACTCAAAAGGATATTGGCACTATAGCCGCAGGACACCGAAACGTAAGCGGTAATAATTCCACCGATAGGGTGCAATCCTACCGAATGAAACAAAGTTGCTGCAATAGGTAGCAGGATAATATAACCGGCATCCCCTACTACATTAGATAATAATCCCAAAACAATGACCCAAAGAATCATGCGCCATGGATCTCGATTTTTGCGTACTCCCCGACGGATACAAGCATCTATAAAGCCCGAATGTTGAGCTACGCCTATACCGAACATTGCCACAATGACCAATCCTAACGGAGCAAATCCCGTAAAGTTAGTGATTGCATGACGCAGCAACCAACGGATGCCTTCAGGGCTCAACAAACTCTGCACACGTATCTCTTCCCCTGTTTCGGGATGCAGCACACTTAAGCCATAGACATCAAATATCCAGGATAAGAAGATGACTGCCAGTGTCAACAGGAAGAACATCGTTGCGGGATGCGGCATGCGCCATTTATTCTTCATAGGACTTTGCTTGAAATTAGGTTATTCTTCGTCAGCTTCCAGGTTATCAATATCCAGAATACGAAGTTCCAAGGCGCGTACCGCCAAACGGGTGGCGTTCACTCCTATTCGTTCACTGGCCGGGAAAAGACGTCCCACCAAATCATTCTGACGCTTTTCTAGTGATTTCACACCGAAAGGCATTCCTTTCAGATTGGCAATCATATCTTTGGTATAGCCCAAAGCAAGATGACGAAGGAAACGTTCATCATATTCATCTATATCATAACTGATGATGGCTTCTTGTCGCTTTGCGTCATTCAATACCGACTTTCGGAAGCGTTCTACAATCTTTTCAAGAATCGGGTGATTAAAGACCATCTTTTTGCCGTCCATTACCGCTTGAACATCTGTTTTGGTGAGTAGCTCTCCTGTTTTAAGAATGATGCCGTCGGCACCTGCATCGAGCACATCCACCCATAATTTCTCATTCAGAATCTCTCCGGTAAATATCAATACATGTACTCCCGGGTAGCGTTTGAAGATGTTACGACAAATATCTACTCCAATGGTAGTAGAGCCTCCTAAACCTAAATCAAGCAATACTAAATCGGGTATGCCCTCCTCTATGAGTATCCAGAACTCCTGTTCCGTCATGGCAGTACCAATGACTTCGGCATTCGGGATTTCGTGGCGAAAGATTTCTTCTGTACCTTTCAGCTCAAGTTTAACATCTTCAACGATGATCACTTTAAATTTCTTTTCTTCCATGTATTCAATTACTTATTATGAATGACAATTATGATTATAATCTATTGGGTGAAAACTTTCTTGGAATGGTGAAATAAACGGTATAACCGCCATTTTCTTCCGGTTCTGCATTGATACGGCAACCGCGACGTCCGACAAACTCGTCGTGGTCACGAATAATTTGCTTGCAAACCAGGTATTCCACTCCGTGCAACTTTCCTCTCTCGCCGGCGGTCATACGTGCCAGGTTCGGATAGAAAAGCTGATTCAATTCTTCACGTGTTCTCTCTCGCCGTTTATCTGTAAAAATGAAACGCACATACTCTTCATCCTTGGCAGCCCGAAGCAATAGATCCCCATCAGCGGGATCGGAAAGAGCTTCGTCTATCAAATTCTCTAATAAAAAGCGTAACTGGTTTATATCTCCGACCACATTTTCTTCCAACGGTTCGATCTGAAGAGTAATGTTACCTTTATGTCCTTTATTTACCTTACGGAAATATTTCTCCGCAGCATTTAACAGATCGGGTACAGCGATAACAGATCGTCTGAAAGTGACTTCCTCCAATTGGCGGGATGCACACGAATTGAGTATCGTAAAGATGCCCTTGTAATATTCTATCAATTCTCCAATGGCGGATACGATCTCTTGCTCTTCTGTATCCGTAAGTTGCCCTGCACGTAGTTTTCCTATTAATTGCTTGATTTTGTTCGGATAATATATGGTTTCATGTTTAATGGTAGAGAGGCAATTATCAAGTACCATATTCTGTACATGCAACAACTCATCCTCCCAAGAGGCACGACGTACTTCATCTTGAGCCGTTTCAATATCTCTGTATTTAGTAGCCAGTTTTACTACAGCATTAAATATGACAATGGCTACATAACGTGCAATTAACTCCAACAATAAATGATCACTTTCCTGCTCCGTACCTTCGCGTCGTTCTAGACACAAGACACCGATGCAGCGAGATGTTCCGCCTACATCCACCACGAGTGGCAAGGCTTGAATATCAATTTCTGTCAGATAAGTCTGGCTGTCAAAACAGCGTTGCATGAAATCCTTCCAAAAGAGGTCTTCATCCAAATCTTCTTCGGAAGGATTGGAGGTGTATTCCAAACGATGTGCAGATTCATTGTATATGGCAATGCCTAACCGATCGATGCTCAATAATTCATTGACCGCATCAAAAGCCGCATTCACTATTTGCAGCGGAATTTCTTTCAATGTATTTTCCTCTCGTTGCAGCATTTCTTCTGTTTCCGGAGCAGACAGCAAAGACGCATCAAATATCTGTTTGTTGATTTCCAAAACTTGCTCTAAATTCCAACGATTCACCAATCGTTTCCGGATATACAGAATGTAGTATCCCAACAACAATGAAAAAACAAGTATAACGCCCAGTAAGATACCCACCAATTTATTATTGGTAGAACGTTCCAACTGACGGCAGTATTCCTCTAAGGATTGGTCTTCACCCAGCAACTTGTACAAGGTAGTATAAGCAGCATTGTTGTAGCTGTAATTATCCCATTGCTTCAGAGCGAGAAATGCGACTGCAGCCTCATTACGGACATCCAAAATGACATGAAAGTCGGAATTGAACATTTCATTCCACCAGTCTAGTTCTGCCGATTTTCCGTCACCCGTCAACGCCATAAAGCGATGCGGAGAAAGTGCATATTTCTGATAGTGAGCATTTAGGTAATAGATAGCTGAATCGGCAAATTGCAGAGTCTTTTGATAATTGCCGTTTACATTACTATAATAGGCACTGTTGGCAAAGTCAGAAGCCGTATCTAATAGTGCTTCGTACTCATTTCGGGCAGTCACTGCTATTGAATCTCTGGTTGCCACTCTCGTCACAGTTTGGGTACCTCCATCGCAAGAAGACCATCCGAAAGAGAGGCAGAGAAGCAAAAAAGTCAATGTCTTGCGAACGCCCGTAGGCAGACGGAAATAAAAGCGACTTCCTTTGCCTAATGTGCTCTCTACATTGAAAAGGCAAACCTTAAACAAATCATTCGTTTTGCGATATTTTTCAATGATGCCCTTGCAGTTCATCAGCCCGAAACCACTTCCTTTATTTTTCTTCAATTCTTCCTGATCAATGGCATCATTCATACCAATAGCCTTGGAGTCATATATCTTTTCTTCGATGATGCGTGCGACGTCTTCTTCCGACAGTCCACATCCATTGTCTTCTACCGAAATTTCCACATAATCCTTTTCTGAGCGGGCCGTTACTTTGATCGTTCCGCCCTGCGGTGTATATTTCCGTGCATTTTCTGCCAAGGTATTAATCATGAACAAGGTTAAAGCTTTATCAGCCTTTACATAGACATCCGTTGGTGTCACCTCTAGACGCTGCTGCTTCATCTCAAAAGCACGATTTCCTTTTCTTAGCAGGTCAAAAAGCTCATTCAGACTAAACGTTTCAATATTCAGGCTCAGAGTGCCTTGTTTCATTTTAATCCATAAAGCCAGAATATCATTGTACTCATTGATGGTTGTCACCAATTCATCGATATATTGATATTTTTCCTTTTTGATCTTCTCATCCTTGATAAAACCTTTTAGATTCAGCTTATGTACTTCGTTGATGATGCGATCAATGTAAGGATGAATGCCATTCACTATGGACATACATGCCTTTTTTACCAAGTTTTGCCGCTTGTTCCCGGCAATATGTTGTTCGTAGATGTAGCGTTGCTTTTCCAGTTTCCTACGTTCATCTCCCAATGAGATGGAGGTCATACCATTATCCAGTGCCCATTGTATATAAGGAGTAATCACTTTGACCATGGCCCCTTCATCCTTACCCATTCGATGCGGAAGTAACAACTGGCGGTTTTCTATGCGGATATCCTCCATACCGAATAGTGCTTCCATCTCGGGAGTCACTGCAGATAAGATGGCGTTTGTCACTTCTTCCTCCGTTTGTGCATCTGCAGGGATAGAAGCGGTTATCTTTTGGCAAATATCTAGCATTTCTTGCAGACGGTGCAAATGTAGTTTATTCTTGGATTTAGAGCGTTTGTTGAAAAATCCGAAAAACAAACCTACCAATACGAAGCCTACTATCACAAAGAAGAGCAACGTATTCAGTTGAGTGGCTTCATGCTCTAATGCCAGATAGCGGCTTTCCAATTCTTTGTCTTGTCGGGTATCCTCTAGAATATCCAAATAAATATTGCGGTTATAATCTGATTTCTCCTTCATTTCCAGTCCGGCATATGACACGCTCAATTGTTCGCGAATGCGGGATATCCACTCCGGTACCGTCTTTAGTTTTTGTTCTATCCATGTTTTTTCAACGTAAATAGTATCTCTGTTATCATAGGCTTTCAGCCAATCCAGACTGTCGTTACAGTTATAATAGAGGCGGTGATGATCATTCACACACTCCAACGCTGTTGTTAACGTATCCAATGCTTCTTCATATCTCTTGTGTGCATTCAGATATTTGCCTATAGATACATAAGCTCCTGCAATCTGATATAAATCATTGTATTGACGAAATTTCTTTAAGGCCAGTTGCCCCAATCGCATGGGTAACAAAGAATCTACCGGTATGTCGAATTGTTTCAAGGCATGCGAGCGTCGGTTTTGAAAAAACTCATAATTATCAGGTGAAGCCATCAGATTAGCAAGGCCCTGCACACCGTTTCCCTCAAAATAAAGATACCCTTTCTTGGAGGCCAATTGCCAAGTAGTATACAGTTCATCAAATTCTTTTAGGCGTAGTTCATCCGGAGTCTCGCCATCGCACAGAGCGGCAGAACCTTTTATATAATGATAATACAACCACTGATTGGTATCTGTTGCCAACTCTTCATATTCGGGTACTTGGTTGATAGAGATGATAGCTTCCGGACGTTGTTGCAAATAATAGTAATAGACCGCAGAAACAATATAGAATTCCGAACGGGCATAGTTTAAACGCAGTCGCTCATGCTTATCTACAAAAAGATTGGTATCTTCATTGATTCGTTTCATGCGACGCAACGCACTGTTACGATAATCATAGAACTCCTTGTTTAAGGCAGTACGTTGGTATATCTTCATTAATCCGATATCTGCAATCAGAAGTTCCAATTCATTTTTTGTGAGGTTGTAAACCTCTTGATGATACTTCACTGCCTGTTCGAAATCCATACGCATGAAAGCGCAAAAACCCAGATTGTTGCAAGCCTCTGCCTTTCCTTGTTTGTACATGCTTACTTCTTTATAGGCACGCGAAGCAGCATAACAAGATGAATCCAGATCCTTATAACGATAAGTATAGGCTACTTGGTTCAATGAATCTATGAGGCGTACTTCCTTCATGGGGGCTGTACCCACACACGAAACCATGGCTGCACAAAGATACAGCAAACACGTTGCCCATATGGAAGAAAGCCTTTTCATAAAGCAAAGCTACAAATAAATCCGGGAACTAAAAACATTTTTTCTACAATAAGTATTGCGTTATGTAGCTGGAAATTCATACCTTTGCATGCAAATTAATAAATAGGTAACATCTTATTACACAAATGAGCGAAAAAGCACCTTTTATGGTATTCTCGGGAACAAATTCGAGATATCTTGCAGAAAAAATCTGTGCCAGCCTTGATTGCCCTTTAGGAAATATGAACATCACCCATTTTGCTGATGGCGAGTTTGCTGTTTCTTATGAAGAGTCTATTCGTGGCGCACATGTATTCTTGGTTCAATCAACCTTTCCTAACTCTGACAATTTAATGGAACTTTTGCTGATGATTGATGCAGCTAAAAGAGCATCAGCCAAAAGCGTGGTAGCTGTGATACCGTATTTCGGTTGGGCACGTCAGGACAGAAAAGACAAACCCCGTGTGTCTATCGGAGCTAAGTTGGTTGCTGACTTGCTTTCAGTAGCAGGTATTGACCGCTTAATCACCATGGATCTCCATGCTGACCAAATCCAAGGTTTCTTCGACATTCCGGTAGATCACCTCTATGCGTCAGCTGTATTCCTTCCTTATATCGAATCATTAAAGTTGGATAATCTGGTAATTGCTACTCCCGACGTGGGCGGTTCAAAGCGTGCCAGCACCTTCTCTAAATATCTGGGTGTACCCTTGGTGTTGTGTAACAAGACACGTGAAAAAGCGAATGTAGTGGCCAGTATGCAAATTATTGGTGATGTGCAGGACAAAAACGTGGTATTGATTGACGATATTGTAGATACAGCCGGTACCATCACTAAAGCAGCCAACGTTATGCTGGAAGGTGGAGCCCAATCAGTTCGTGCCATTGCCAGTCACTGTGTAATGTCCGATCCTGCTTCATTCCGTGTACAAGAGTCTGCCTTGTCTGAAATGGTATTTACAGACAGCATTCCGTATTCTAAGAAATGTGCAAAGGTGAAACAATTGAGCATTGCCGATATGTTTGCTGAAACAATCAAGCGCGTTATGAATAACGAATCTATCAGTTCACAATACATTATCTAAACATTCTTCTTTTAGATAATTAAAACATAAAAATGAAGGCTGCGCAGTTCAAATGAACATGACGCAGCCTTTTATATTTAAATCTTATTCTGTTAGTTCTTTCTTCCCATTTTATAAGTTCCTTTTTGGATTACTTTCCCATTCTTGTCGGTTTCCACAAAAGGACCGTCTTTTTTTCCTTGTTTGAAAAAGCCTTCGAAGCGATTTCCATTCTTGTCTTCCTGTATACCGTTACCTTCTTCCAGCCCATTTACAAAACCGCCTTTATATTTAGTTCCATCGGTCAGGATTAGTGTACCCTGTCCATTGAACTTATTATCTTTCCACTCTCCTTCGTAAGAGTCGCCTACATTCCATTTATATATACCTTTGCCATTGCGTTGATTATCTTTCCATTCGCCATCATATACGGCACCGCTTGTCCACGTAAATATACCACGGCCTTCTTGTTTGCCATCTTTAAAATGACCTACATACTTATTACCGTTGGCATGGTAATAAATTCCCTCTCCTGTACGATCGCCTTGTACATAAGAACCTTCATAACGATCGCCGGTATTGAAGAAGTAAATGCCTTTACCATGCTGCATATCATCTAGCCAATCGCCTACATATTTATCACCGTTGGCGTATTCAAAAGTACCTTTACCTTCGCGAGAATCATTCTTCCACAAGCCTTTGTATGAACAACCATCGTTCCAAGTCAGCGTACCTTCGCCATCCTTTTTGTCGTTTTTCCAAGAGCCTATGTATTTGGAACCGTTTTTCCAGGTATATGTTCCTTGTCCTTCGCGTTTGTCGTTCACCCAATCACCCTCATACATGTCAGCGTTGTAATAATACATGATACCTTTGCCGTGCTGGTAATCTTGAAACCACATACCATCATAGCGGTTATTATTCATGAAGTAATAAATGCCTTTACCATGCTGTTGGTCCTGAAACCATTGTCCTTCATACTTTTCACCATCAGTAAACGTATAAGTTCCAAAGCCTTCGCGCTTGCCTTTGATATATTCTCCTTCAAATACATCGCCGTTCTTGAAAACAGTTTTCCCTTTACCGTTGGGATGACGGCCTTTCATTTCGCCGGTATATACACTACCGTCTTTAAACGTATGAGTTCCTATTTTAATTTCAGAGGAGAAAGTGCTCTTGACTTTGCCGAACAGTCCGTTGCTCTTTTCTTGAGCGGCAGTTCCGTTTTGACATAGAGCAGTCAAAATGAGTGCAGTATACAGATATTTCATTGGGTATTAATGATTTACTTGATTAATTAAAAGCGTTGCCACATCTTGGCACAGCCACTTAGAGCTCAATAAGCTTCTTTGAATGATGAGAAGTTTAGAGAGCAAATAATTGCACTTCCTCAACACCTCATGCACAAAGATACAATTTATCTGTTAAACCCAGATGATGCCTTAGGCTTTTATGACATTTTTTTGCCGGATACGACTTCTTTTAAATTCTCTTTGCATAAATACCTTCCGGCAAGTTCACGAATTTCCAGTGGGTTCACAGTCTTTACGGCATTCAGAGCTTCTGTGAAATAAGAGTCTTGTAGGCCAGACGTTTGCACAAAAATCCATGCGTCTGCCAGAGAGAAAGCCGATTCATAGCTGCGACACATCTCTCCCAACATATAGTTCTTAACCATGGACAGCTCTTCGGCAGAAACCAATTCATTCTGCAAACGATCTATTTCGTGATAAACTTCAGCAATCAAAGGTACCACAAATTCATTGGCCGCTTCGGCACTGATGGCCAGCATACCTTGCCCGGGATAAGGCATAATACCGGCAGATATGCCATAGGTGTATCCTTTTTCTTCGCGTATGTTAGACATCAATCGGCTTCCAAAATAACCTCCGAACAGTGTGACCAACACGCGGACTTTCAAGTAGTCGGGATGATGGCGATCCAGCGACAACATTCCCATGCGTACCGCACTTTGCAAAGCATCGGAGCGTTCTATAAAAACACGTTTCTCCACCGAAGCCATTGGAACGTATTCTTTCTTTTCCGGCTTACGAAAGTCCTTGCCGAAAGGTTCGCTTCCAAAGAGTTGTTCGACTCTTCGAAGACAGTCGTCTGTTACTTTACCCGACAAATAAATGCTGCAATTATTTGAATGATAATAGCGCTGGTAAAATTCGCTCAATACCGCAGGATTAATGCGTCGGTAATCATCTTCCTGCACTAATTGTCCGCAGGGATGGTGTTCACCAAACACGTTTTTCACTAGTTCTCGGTGTGCTAAGAAATCAACTTTAGAAGAGTTGACCAAGAATTGCTGGATATTGTTATTAATGATAATGCCTAATTCTTTCTCTGGAAATAGTGGCTCTTTTACGATAGATTCCAATAGATCCAATGTCTCAGGCAGATACTTATTCAAGGAGTAGAGTGTGACATAAGCATACTCTGATGCGCTAGAGAGGTCCAACCAAGCTCCATAATAATCTAACTTCTCCGCAATCTCAGTGGAAGTAAATCTGCGAGTTCCTTCACGCAGCATACGATTAACAAACAGGGCTTGCAAGAGTTGGGTTTGTTGCCACCTACCTCCTTCTATCAGAAGATCAAAACGTACGACATCACTTTCGCCGGCATTCAGTACGTTCAAAGGTATTCCGTTGGGTAGCACCGTGCGGTGAGGCATTTGTACTGCCAGTTGTTCCGGCTCTATAATGGAGGGTTGATGGGCTCTGTTTATCATCTTATAAGGAGTGATAAGATAGTAGTGAATACACTACTCATTTAAAATTAGTTTTTCGTATTTTGTTCTCGCAAAAAGATTTCTGCTCGTTCTAAGTCTTGCGGGGTGTCAATGCCAATGGTTTCCACTTCCGTAATTCCTGCCTTAATAGTATAGCCGTTCTCCAGCCAGCGCAATTGTTCCAACGACTCTGCCAATTCTAAGCCAGACTGAGGAAGGGAAGTAATTTCTCTCAGCACATCCACTCGATAGGCATACAAACCTATGTGTTTATAATAGGTGTGATTTTTTAACCAGTCGTTTTTTTCGATGCTTCGTTGATAAGGTATAATAGAACGGCTGAAATACAAGGCATTCATATTCTTGTTCAATACTACTTTCGGAGAATTTACATTCTCCAAGGTCTCAAAATCACTATCTGCGGAGAAGGGTTTTACTAAAGTAGCTATCTGGGTGGTAGGATCTTTAAAACAAGCTTGGAGAGATTGCAGCTGTGAAGGTTGAATAAAAGGTTCGTCTCCTTGAATGTTGACTATCACATCAAACGCCCCTCCTATTTGAGTACAAGCTTCATAGCAACGGTCTGTCCCACTCTTATGATGGACAGAGGTCATGACTACTTTGCCACCGAAGGCTTTTACGACCGCTTCAATTCGTTCATCATCCGTAGCAACGTAAGCGTCGTCCAAGATGCCTGCTACTTGTTCATAGACCCGTTGTATTACTGTCTTGCCGCCCAGCATAGCCAAAGGTTTGGCCGGAAAGCGCGTAGATGCATAGCGAGCGGGGATAATTCCTAAGAATTTCATTTTCAATTATTATCTGTTCGTTATTAACTATGAATCGGTAGGTCGGAGAAAGGTAGTTGCTCCAGACCACGTACTATGTAATCTCGTTTCAAATCTTCAGACTTATAGATTATAGAGTCACATGCAAGCAGGTCAATATCCAAACGGACTATCTCTTGTTGTTTGTCTACTAATGTTCTTCCGGCTTCCCTTTCAATTGCTTTCAGATGGGAAGACACCTCAGTAGCCTGCCAGTCGGACATGAAACGTGCTACTTGATTGGAAAATAAATTGGGGCGACGGAAGAACAAAGGCTTTGTTTCCTCTTCTAAAGAGAAACAAATGCTGGGAAAGAGTTCAGATAACCGCTTGCGTGCCAGTTCCAGATTTTCTTTCGGCTGTTCATTACTGCCGATGCTGATTGTATAAACCATCAATTAAAAAATTCGTCCAACCCTTCTGTCGATTCTTCTATTAGCTCATCTCCTTCTACACTATCCTTACAAGGGTTAAAGCCTTCGGGTAATTGGAACTTTTCATTTTCATCATATCCCAAAGACTTGTCACCAAGGACTTTTATCATGTATTTGGTCCAAACAGGCAGTGCCATAGAAGCACCTTGCCCGTGAAGCATCGTGTCGAAGTGAATATCACGATCTTCACCGCCTACCCAACATCCGGATACCAGCGAAGGAGTGAATCCCATAAACCAACCATCGGCATTGTAATTGGTAGTACCGGTTTTTCCTCCCATATCTGCCGATACACCCAGACGACGAACGCGTCCACCCGTACCTTCATTGATTACTGCACGCAACATAACCAGCATCTTGTAGGCACTAGATGTACTGATCACTTCTTGCATCTCCGGTGCGAAAGTAGCCAATACGTTTCCGTCGTTGTCTTCAATACGTGTCACAAACAATGGAGCGACCCGTATGCCTCGATTCGGAAACGCTGTATAGGCACTTACCATCTCACCTACGGAAATTTCACAAGGACCCAGGCAGAGAGAAACAGAAGGAACGATTTCACGGTTCCGAACGCCGAAAGTATGAATCAAACGTTTCAGATTATAAGGATTCAGTTTGCTCATCAAATAAGCCGTAATCCAGTTGTCTGAATTAGCCAATCCCCATTTCACAGTCACCATCTCACCCATACGCTTTTTGTTGGCATTACGAGGTGTCCAAGGTTTACCGTTTTCATCAATCAAGGTATATTCCACATGACGAACTTCATCACAAGGTGAGAAACCATTTTCCATTGCCAGAGTATAAAGGAATGGTTTAATGGTAGATCCAACCTGACGACGTCCCACCATGGCCATGTCGTACTGGAAATAGTGGTAATTAGGACCGCCTACATAGGCTTTTACATACCCATTACGTGGATCCATCGACATGAAACCTGCACGAAGGAAGAACTTATAGTAACGAATGGAGTCCATTGGAGTCATGATAGTATCTTTTTCTCCCTCCCAACTGAATACCGACATCTCTTCCGGAGTATTGAATGCTTTCTTGATTTCAACATCCGAAGCACCGGCATTTTTCATTAGACGATAACGGGAAGATTGTCTCATGGCACGCTCCAGAATCTCATCCACTTGTTCTTGCGTCAATCTAAATGTATAAGGAGCCTTCTTAGCGCCTTTCTTTTCTTTAAAGAAGTGACCTTGGAGTTCTTTTAAATGATCGGTAACAGCTTCCTCAGCATACTTCTGCATCCGAGAGTCAAGTGTTGTATAAATTTTCAGCCCATCTGTATAAAGATTGTATTTGCTACCATCTTTTTTGATGTTCTTCTCACACCAACCATACAAAGGATTGTTTATCCAATCGAGTGAATCTTCATAATATTTCTGCATCTGCCAACTACGATAATCAGACTTATGTGGCTGTTTGGCAGTCATCACACCACGCAAATACTCGCGGAAGTAGGTTGCCATTCCTTCTTTATGATCCACACGGTTGTATTGAAGCTTCAAAGGAAGGGCTTGCAGAGAATCATATTCCGCTTCGGTAATATACTCGGCTTTGCGCATCTGGTTGAGCACCACGTTTCGGCGTCCGCGAGAACGCTCGTTGTAACGCACCGGATTGTAGAGTGAAGGATTCTTACACATTCCAACCAAGGTAGCAGCTTCCTCTATTTTCAAGTCTTTCGGTTCGCAACCAAAATAAGTAAAAGAAGCAGTCTTTATACCTACTGCATTGTTCAGGAAGTCGAACTTATTGAGGTACATGGTCAGGATTTCCTCTTTAGTATAGTAACGTTCCAGTTTGACGGCAATTACCCACTCTATCGGCTTTTGAAAAAGACGTTCCATTACGTTGTCAGCACTGGGAGAATAAAGTTGTTTGGAAAGCTGCTGGGTGATCGTACTGCCACCTCCTGCATTTTTCTGCAGCAGGATACCTCGTTTCACTACAGCACGAAACAAAGCTTTAGCGTCAATGCCCGAATGTTTTGAAAAACGAACGTCTTCAGTAGCAATCAATGCGTTGATAACGTGAATAGATAATTCCGGATAACCCACATAAACGCGGTTCTCTTTACTATAGGAATAAGTACCCAATACTTTTCCATCATCAGAAAAAACTTCGGTGGCAAACTTATAATTGGGGTTTTCCAAATCTTCTACCGGAGGCATATAACCTATCCAACCTTTGGCAATGGAGAAAAATATGATGACACACACCAACGCAATCAGTGCGATGAAAATCCAGAGGATTGTGACGATTTTCTTTATCATGTTTGGCTACTAAAATCAAGATTTAATAATGGGGCAAAGGTACAGAAATATTTGGATGTGCCTATGAATTTCTATATCTTTTGACGTTTATCGACTTTTTTCATCTCTTTTTCTTTGGCAACCTGCATGCTTTACTTCCGTAGTCTGCGTGCTTAGAGAGGCTATGCGTTTTTTTGCAAAAACTTTCTCGCAGATTTCCATAGCCCATAGTTTTTCCGTAACTTTACACTCTCGAAAAATATAAATGAATTCAACGATATGGAAAACAGAAGTTTAGTCACTATTGCCGAGCACAGCAAGGAAAAAATCCTCTATATGCTCGATATGGCTGAAGAGTTTGAGGCACATCCCAATCGACACATGTTGGCCGGGAAGATAGTTGCTACCTTATTTTTCGAGCCATCCACCCGTACCCGGCTTAGTTTTGAAACAGCAGCCAATCGCTTAGGTGCACGGGTCATTGGATTCAGTGATCCCAAAGCCACCAGCTCTTCTAAAGGAGAAACGTTAAAAGACACCATCAAAATGGTAAGCAACTATGCCGATATTATCGTGATGCGGCACCATCTTGAAGGCGCTGCACGCTATGCCAGCGAAGTAACTTCCATTCCCATCGTGAATGCCGGAGACGGAGCCAATCAGCATCCTTCGCAAACCATGCTCGACCTTTACTCCATCTACAAGACGCAAGGTACGCTGGAAAACTTGAACATCTACTTGGTGGGCGATTTGAAATACGGGCGTACCGTTCATTCCCTGTTGATGGCCATGCGACACTTTAATCCGACTTTCCACTTCATTGCTCCGGAGGAGCTAAGAATGCCGGAAGAGTACAAGATTTATTGCCGGGAGCACGGCATTAAGTACGTAGAACACACCGATTTTACGGAAGAAATCATAGCCGATGCCGATATTCTTTACATGACTCGTGTGCAGCGTGAGCGCTTTACTGATCTCATGGAGTATGAACGGGTGAAGAACGTCTATATTCTACGACACAAGATGCTGGAACAAACTCGTTCCAACTTACGAATCCTGCATCCTCTGCCTCGTGTGAACGAAATAGCTTACGATGTGGATGATAGTCCTAAGGCTTACTATTTTCAGCAGGCACTAAACGGAGTTTATGCCCGTGAGGCTATCCTCTGCGATGTATTAGGCATCACACTGGAGGAGGTCAAGAAGTATTTAAATTGTAAATCGTAAATTATTAAATCGTACAGAAAATGATGAGCGACAAGAAACAAGAATTGCAAGTAGCCGCCCTTGAGAACGGTACTGTCATCGACCATATCCCCGCTGAGAATTTATTTACTGTGGTCTCTCTGCTCGATCTGGAGCATATGAGCAACAATATTACCATCGGCTTCAATCTCAAAAGCAAAAAATTAGGTAGCAAAGGTATCATCAAGATTGCCGACAAGTATTTCTGCGACGAGGAAATTAACCGTATTGCTGTTGTGGCACCTCATGTAAAACTTAACATTATCCGTGATTACGAGGTAGTAGATAAACGTGAAGTCTCCCTTCCGGATGAACTGCACGGCATCGTAAAATGCGCCAATCCAAAGTGCATCACGAATAATGAACCGATGCCTACGTTGTTTCATGTAGTGGATAAGGATCATTGCATCATTAGATGTCACTATTGTGAAAAGGAACAGATGCGCGAGGATATTGAGATTATTTAATGAAGAGTGCATACAAGTAATTAATAAGTTATTTATTGACAAATACAGATTAAAGAAGTGAAGGAAGATTGGAAACCCGGAACGATGATTTATCCGCTTCCGGCAGTTTTGGTGAGTTGCGGAAGCACACCTGAAGAATATAATATACTCACAGTGGCATGGACGGGAACGATTTGTACGAACCCGCCCATGTGCTATATTTCAGTACGTCCTGAACGTCATTCCTATGAAATTATAAAACGGAACATGGAGTTTGTCATCAATCTCACTACGAAAGAGATGGCACGAGCTACCGATTGGTGTGGAGTACGCTCCGGCAAGAATTATAATAAATTTGAGGAGATGCATCTCACTCCCGGCAAAAGCACTGTTGTTAGCGCTCCGATCATTGAAGAGTCTCCCCTCTGCATTGAATGTCGGGTAAAGGAGATTGTGGCTCTTGGATCACACGACATGTTCATTGCTGATGTAGTCAATGTTCGTGCCGACACTAAGAATCTGAATGCAGAAACCGGCAAACTGGAACTAGCCGAGACTAATCCATTAGTATATGTCCACGGCGGCTATTATGAGTTGGGTGAGAAAATAGGTAAGTTCGGTTGGTCTGTGGAAAAGAAGAAGGAAGATAAATAAGGTGAGAAAATGATGAAAATACGACGATTCCTTTGTGGCTTATGCTTGTTGGCAGGCTCCACGTTTACGTGGGGGCAGTCGCTTATTGTGCCGGGCACAGCCGATGAAGTAGGTTTAAAGGTTCATCATGATCGTCCAGTAAACTTTGGAATCAAGGGAGGCTTTACCTCTTCTCTATTTCTGGTCTCAAACTTCAGCGTCAATGGAGTGGCAATTGACGTGGTACAGAATAATTATAAAATAGGCTATTTCGGTTCTTTCTTCATTCGGGTTAATTTTGATCGACATTTTCTGCAGCCGGAAATATCCTACAACATCAATCGCTGTAACATTACTTTTGATAAACCGCTACCCGAAGATGCTCCTGCCGGGACAATTCCCGAAGAAGCCTTCATCAATTCTTCCATTCATAGTATTGACATACCTGTTATTTACGGATATAATATCATAAAGGAAGGACCGTACAGCCTTGCTGTCTTTGGCGGTCCCAAAATACGTTATATCTGGAACCGAAAGAGTGATATTACTTTCGAGAACTTCGATCAACTGAATATCAAGGAACAACTGCGCCCGCTCAACCTCAGTTTCACTGCCGGCGTGGCTATCACTATTTCGCGCATATTCTTCGATTTTAGATATGACATAGGACTGCACAACATTTCCAAACGTGTGTCTTACGAAGTTCCCCCAAGCGTAAACTTAGCAGAGGGACCCGATTCCAACAATGAAATTCATTTCCATCGCCGTGATAATGTTCTCAGCTTTTCCTTTGGTGTGTTCTTTTGATAGTAAATTTCTTCCTTTTCTTTCAATTTATTCATTTATTTCCCGTAAATTTGCATGCTTAATATAAGACACATAGATTTATCAAACTTATCTAGTAAGCAAGAATGAAAAGAGACGATTTAATTTTCGATATCATCGAAAAAGAACATCAACGTCAGCTCAAAGGCATTGAACTGATTGCATCAGAGAACTTCGTAAGTGACCAAGTTATGCAGGCAATGGGCTCCTGCCTCACCAACAAGTATGCCGAAGGTTATCCCGGCAAGCGTTACTATGGAGGTTGTGAAGTAGTGGATCAGAGCGAACAGATCGCCATTGACCGCCTGAAACAAATTTTCGGCGCTGAATGGGCCAATGTACAGCCGCACTCCGGCGCACAAGCCAATGCAGCCGTATTTCTCGCTGTCCTGAATCCGGGTGACAAATTCATGGGACTGAACCTTTCACATGGTGGTCATCTCTCTCACGGTTCTTCGGTTAACACTTCTGGTATTATTTATACTCCTTGTGAATACAATCTGAATAAAGAAACCGGTCAGGTAGATTATGATCAAATGGAAGAAATTGCTTTGCGTGAAAAGCCCAAAATGATTATTGGCGGTGGTTCTGCTTATTCTCGCGAATGGGATTATAAACGCATGCGTGAAATAGCCGATCAGGTAGGTGCAATCTTGTTGATTGACATGGCGCATCCTGCCGGACTGATTGCCGCCGGAGAATTGGATAACCCTGTAAAATATGCTCATATTGTGACTTCTACCACTCACAAGACTCTTCGTGGTCCTCGTGGTGGCATCATCATGATAGGTAAAGATTTCCCTAATCCGTGGGGTAAGAAAACTCCGAAGGGTGAAATCAAAATGATGTCTCAACTGCTTGATTCCGCTGTATTCCCTGGCATTCAGGGTGGTCCGCTGGAACATGTCATTGCTGCCAAGGCAGTGGCTTTCAGTGAAATTTTGCAACCGGAATGGAAGGAATATGCCAAACAAGTGAAGAAAAATGCGGCTGTACTGGCGCAAGCTTTGATAGATCGTGGTTTTACCATTGTATCAGGTGGCACAGACAATCACTCCATGTTGGTTGATCTCCGTAGCAAATATCCTGAACTGACTGGTAAAGTAGCAGAAAAAGCATTGGTGTCGGCCGACATTACTGCTAATAAAAATATGGTTCCATTTGATAGCCGTTCTGCCTTCCAAACTTCCGGTATCCGTCTGGGTACTCCTGCCATTACCACTCGTGGTGCTAAAGAAGATTTGATGCTGGAAATTGCAGAAATGATCGAAACAGTACTTTCTAATGTTGACAACGAGCAAGTTATTGCAGAAGTACGTTCACGTGTAAATAAGACAATGGAGAAATATCCTTTGTTTGCTTATTAAAAAGAATTCTTTGAATTATTTTAAAATATTAAATTCTAGCCCCACCGTCTTTGTGAAAAGATTGTGGGGCGTTTTTATTCTTTGCGCAGAGAGTGTTAGGTCAAGAAAGTCCTTCAATCTCTCCTTCTACTATATCAATACGTTCTGCTTGTGGAGATTTAGGTAATCCGGGCATGCGAAGTATTTCGCCTGCAATGGCCACAATCATTTCAGCACCGTTATTGATTACTATGTCTTTAATATTGAACTCGAAGTTATTGACAGCTCCGTATATTTGGGGGTCGGCAGAGAAAGAATACTGAGTTTTAGCAATACAGACAGGATAATGAGCGATTCCCATTTTTTCGATGAGCTTGATCATCTTACGCGATTCACTGCTGTAAGTCACTATACTGGCTCCATATAAATTGCATGCCACCTTCTCAATCTTTTGCTGCACTGAATCATTTTCCTCGTAAGCGAATTTCAAGGGAGCAGATGGACTCTCTTCTATCTTTTTGACCACAAGGTTGGCTAAGTCAATAGCACCTTCCCCACCCTCTGCAAAAGCATTGTTCACTGCAAAGCCTACATTCATTTCTTCTTCACAATGCTGACGAATAGCCTCTACTTCTTCGTCTGTATCGCTGGCAAAACGATTGAATGCCACGACGATGGTTTGTCCGAACGAACGAAGATTGCGAATATGCTTATCAAGGTTACCAAAACCTTCACGCAAACCTTCCATATTGGGTTCTTTGATGCGATCAAGACTCACTCCTCCATGCATTTTCAATCCTTGGGCAGTCGCTACAATGAGGGTCAATTTAGGTCTCAGTCCGCTCTTGCGGCACTTGATGTCGTAGAACTTTTCCGCACCTAAGTCTGCACCGAATCCAGCCTCCGTTATCACATAATCTCCGAAAGTCATAGCCATCTTGGTGGCAAGAATGGAGTTACAGCCGTGCGCGATGTTGGCAAACGGTCCGCCATGCACAAAGGCAGCTGTGCCTTCGGTAGTCTGTACTAAATTAGGATGAATGGCATCTTTCAACAATACGGTGATGGCTCCGGCAATTCCCAAATCCTTTACCGTAAACGGATTGCCATCATAAGTAAAGCCGAGGATCATATTTTCGATGCGGCGACGTAAATCATCGATATCTTTGGCAAGGCAAAGAATAGCCATGATTTCAGATGCCGGAGTAATATCGAATCCCGATTCTTGGGCAATACCATTGGTACGTGGACCTAAGCCTGTCACTACGCTGCGCAGCGAACGGTCGTTCACATCCAACACACGTTTCCAGAGTCTTTCTTCCAGTCCGAAACCGTCTGACCGATGCTGATAAATGTAATTATCCAACAGAGCCGAAATCATGTTGTGAGCAGAAGTAATGGCATGAAAATCGCCGGTAAAGTGCAGGTTGATTTTTTCCATCGGAAGCACTTGGGCATATCCACCACCTGCTGCACCCCCTTTCATGCCAAAACAAGGTCCCAGCGAGGGTTCGCGCAAAGCAACGATGGCTTTCTTGCCAATCTTGTTCAGTCCTAATGCCAGGCCTATAGATACAGTGGTCTTGCCAATGCCGGCTTTTGTTGCCGTAATAGCTGTCACTAATATAAGGTTACTTTGCTTTATCTTTTCCTCATCAATCAGATGTTCGGATATTTTAGCAATGTATCGTCCGTAGTTTTCCACTTCATCACGTGGAATGCCTACACTTTCCGCAACCTGCTTTATTTTCTTCAGCTCTATGCTGCGGGCAATTTCAATGTCTGATTTCATAGCGGGTATTTTTATATACTAACAACTTATCCGTTTTAAAGTTGCAAAAGTACAAAAAAATCACTACTATTCTATCAGTACCCTATTTAAATCGTGACATATCGACATCTTCTCGACTTTTCTCTTTGTAGCCGCCAAACTTATACGTAAGCGATACGCCAAACTCACGGAAACAACTGTAATGGTTCGTCACGTGTTGCGTTTGATAACGGATGCGCGGAGAAATCTGGCCAGTCTCAAAGAGGTCGTTGCAGTAAAGATTGAGAATCGCTTTGTTCTTTGCGAAACCGTAGCGCAAAGCTATATTTACATGGCCCGATGTAGGCAAATCATAAATTCCCTGGATGGCTTTACTGTGTATAAATCCGGTCAATGTCAACTTTAGATCCGGTGTAGTGGAAAGAGTAAAGGTGTTATTCATCTGAGCGATGCCATAATACTGTGTACGATTGAAAGGAATATCCCAAAAATCGCTATCTTTCTCGTGATGCCATAAACCAATCAGTGTAAGACGAGAGTTTAACCATTCCTTTATCTTAAACGGTACAGATGCTTGTATACCTGATTGTTGCCTAAAGTCAAAGTTCATGAATTTATAAATTTCAACCAGACGTTCTGAAGATTGATAAAGCGTCTGAACCGAGTAATCTTTGGTATGATTGAACCAGGCACTAAAGATGTATTTGTTCTTCAAAATATAAGTTAGCTGAAGTTGATAATTCTGGGCCGGTTTTAACAACGGATTGCCCTGTATTTCAGAATATCCTCCACCAAAGTAAGAATTTGCATCTTGCACAGCCCAGTACTCAGGGTAGTCCTTGTCGCTGCTTAAAGCCAACTGCAAGATATGTCCGGTCACAGGAGTATAGTTGAGATTCAAGGTCGGATACCAGTCCCATTGATTCCAAACAGGACTTTGATAGCGCTCCGCTGCCAGTGAAGCATCCAGTGTCAGTTTGTCGCCAAAGCTTTTGTTGAATCCTGCGTAAAGATTCAATGTTTGCTCACGACGACGAGATTTCATGTTATGGATACCGTCTGAAGAAGGATACGGTTCTCCGGTTTCAGGATGATAATAATACTGAAAACTATTGTCAAGACTGGTCGTATAAATAAGACCATAATTGAGTCCCCATCCATGTTTCAACTCATGCTCTTGGGCAAGAAAAAACTTCCAACGGTTGATGCGTTGACAATCTTTAGTAAAAAAGTCCAGATTTTCATCCAACATACTGCTGTGTAGTAACTGGTCGGATGGAGAACGATAATAAGTCAATTCCGCTCCGGCTTTCAAACCAAAAGGAGTACGATAGTCGATACGCCCGTTGTGCAGCCAATCCGTACTATTCCTACGGGTTGTTGACACTTGCGTTCCTGCAATATTTATCCGGTTATGAGCAGTGAGATATCGGCCGTTATACACAAAACTCAGTTGATGGTTTTGAGCAAAGTTGTAATCTGTACCTATTCGGAAGCTGTGAGTATGCGAACGGGCATGCCCTACCTCATAGGTATTCATCGGATAGATTGAACCGTCTGCCAAAGAGTGTACAGCCTCTTTATCGGTAACGGAATACCTCCGACCATGGCTATGTGAGTAAAGGAAATCGGCTGAGAATTTGTTTTTGTTGTAAAGCAAACTGGCGCGTTCTTCAAAAGCTTCAGTATGCTTCTGGAGGTATTTGGCATAAAGTTCTCCCTGCCAGGAGCCTACTCCGTTGATGCTTTGTTTCAGTGTGATATTAATCAGTGCCCCACGTACCTGATAGCGTGCAGGGGCATTGTACATGACCTCTGCCTTTTCAATGCGTTCGGCAGGAATGCTCCGTAACAAAGCGTAGAGTTGTTCGATGCTCAGAGTTGTCACCTTCCCGTCTAAAATAACCGTAACCGCTTGTCCTGCCAATTGCAGTCCTCCGTTCATCTCAGTCACACCGGGAAGCTCTTTGACAGCGTCGTATGCATTATCTACAGGGAGGTTTTGAATGAGACGTGGCAAATCGTACACCAGTTTGCCCTGTTGTGCCTTCACAATGGGACGTTCTCCCATAATCATAACTTCCGGGAGCGTTTGATAAAGACTATCCAAACGAGCATCCGTAGTAATAAGGCTGTCGGCACTGAGAATGCGATCCTCTTTGGAAATAGGCGTATTGGTCGTCGTTTCTTGTGCTGAAAGACTGATATTCAAAGATAAACAGACGAAAGATAGGAAAAGTGTTTGTTTCATGTTTTCTTTATTTAGGCGTAACCATTGATTTATATGAAGGGAAAGTGTTCTTTCCGCTGACAAAATACGACAAAATTTAGGAAACTCAGTGTTATCGCTAACTTATCAAGTGTTATCGAGTCTTATCAGAAGTGTTATTTAGTCTTACCGTATGACACAGCGCATTGGATAAGTTTTTATCTTTGTCTACATAAATACCTGAAAATAACGATGAAAGTACCTCTGAAATACATCGCCCTACTGGTCATCTTGTCTTTAGTGGGCATCTTTGCCTACCAAACCTATTGGCTTACGGGACTTTATCACACCATGCACAGCGAATTGGAACGAGATATTACCGAATCCATGCGCATGAGTGATTATAATGAGATGATGATTCGTGTGGAAAGACTGCGGCAAGAGACTGGACATTATTGCCGACCCCAATGTAGCTCTTTATGACAGTCTGCTGACTGCCTCGCTGCGCAATCGGGGCATTGATTGCCCCTACCGCTTGTTGTATCTGTATCACGGCAACCACGCAGATTCGTCTCTGGCATTTACAGATACCTTGTCAGTCTTCGGTACCATCGGCTATACACCTTCTCCTAAAGCCGTGGCATACAGCTACTCTTTCGATTTGAATACGCATCGATATTACAGTCTTTCCATGGAACCTGTCAGTATGTTGGTGTTGCGGCAAATGTCGGGCATTCTGGTCACTTCATTCATTATCCTGATGATTCTATCTTTCTCTTTCTGGTTCCTTATCCATACGATCTTGAAACAGAAAACTTTAGAAGAAATGAAAAGTGATTTTACCAATAACATCACTCACGAACTGAAAACTCCCATCGCCGTGGCGTATGCTGCCAATGATGCCTTGTTGAACTTCAACCAGGCAGAAGAGAAAGAGCAACGAGACAAGTATTTGAACATTTGTCAGGAGCAATTGCAACGTCTTAGCGGACTGGTGGAGCAAATTCTTTCCATGAGCATGGAACGCCGCAAGACCTTCCGTTTGCATCTGGAAGAGCTTTCCATACAAGAAATACTCGAGCCTCTTATTGAGCAACATAAACTGAAAGCCGAAAAACCTGTACATATCTCCGTAGATATAACACCCAAAGAACTGTCGGTTCTTGCCGACCGCACGCACTTCAGCAATATACTTAGTAATCTGATAGATAACGCCATCAAATACTCACCCGAAGTAGTGGAAATAAGCATACATGGCCGTACCCTCTGCACCGGATCAAACGAGTCTATCGAAATTTCCGTTACCGACCGGGGCATCGGCATTTCTCCTGAGAAGCAAACACACATCTTTGATAAGTTCTATCGGGTTCCTACAGGCAATCTACACACTGTGAAAGGCTATGGACTGGGATTATTCTATGTCAAAACCCTGACGGAACAGCATGGAGGCAGCCTATCAGTGAAGAGCGAGGTAGGAAAAGGAAGCACATTTACAGTAAAGATATAATATGGATAAGATCAACGTACTCTTAGTAGAAGATGAACTGACCCTCACCATGATTATTAAAGAGACTCTGGAAGGGCAGAATTTCAAGATACATACTGCCTCGGACGGTGAAGAAGGACTTCGAATGTTTTTCGACCTCCGCCCCGACGTTTTGGTAGCCGATGTCATGATGCCACGTATGGATGGTTTTGAAATGGTACGTCGCATTCGGCAGACAGATAAACGCACTCCGGTATTGTTTCTTACGGCCCGTTCCACCATCAATGATGTAGTAGAAGGATTTGAACTCGGTGCCAATGATTACTTAAAGAAACCTTTTGGCATGCAGGAACTGATGATTCGCATCAAAGCGTTGGCAGGCAAGGCTTTCTCCTTTACAGAAGAGAAGCCACGAGAGGTCACCCACTTTGAAATCGGAGATTACCGCTTCAATTCCATCACGCAACGGCTCACGTATGGAAAGATGGCCACCTCTCTGCATGCTCATGCGGAAGTCGAACTCTCTCACCGAGAATCGGAGATCTTGAAACGATTGTGTGAAAATCGCAACCAGGTTGTCCATACTCAGAATGTATTGCTCGAGCTTTGGGGAGATGACAGCTTTTTTAACTCCCGCAGTCTGCACGTATTCATCACCAAGCTACGTCATAAATTATCTTTGGATGAGCGCATCCGCATTGTCAACATACGAGGCATAGGATATAAATTGATCGTAAGTTAAATTTCCGACCTTTCAGATTGATAAGTAAATTGAAATAATACAAAGAAATTTTCAAGTCTGAAAGGAAAGAAGTATCTTTGTTTGGTTCGCTATGACCTAATAAACGCGAATTAAGAAAGGGAACAAAGATATGAAACGAATCTTTTTCTGCATCGTCACTCTATGGATAGGCTTGCTATCCGTCAGTGCACAAAATGAACTATCAGCTGACACCATAGGAACCATCCCTCAAGGTGCGACTCTGGAAGGGACGGCTCTTCCGGAAGGGAAACCTCTGCCGGATGGTGTGAAAAGCTACGATGGTTTTCTATTGGACATGAATAGCATGAATGTGGCACCTCCGCGATTGCCCAAATTTACATTAGAAATTCCGGATGCCAGTAAAGATTATAGCCGCATATTCCAATTGAATCCGAATGTTACGTATTCACAAGGACTTTCAAATGTATTTTCTCTCAGCAACTCTCGTTATTTCAGTTCGAACCCCTTTGGCTTGTCGAGCTTTTGGAGTTCTACCGACAACCTTCAGATGGGAAGTTTCAGGCTGAAGAATGGTATGCGTATCCATACCTACGGAGAATATGATAAAGATGGCTGGAGAGTGCCCAACCCTTCTGCCCTTCCTTGGGAAAAGAATAATTTTAAAGGGGCATTCGAAATGAAATCAGCCAATGGTGCCTTCGGAATACGTATTGAAGTGCAGCAAGGCAGAAATGCTCCCTATTAAGAAACTCTTTCGAAGGAGGAATTTGAGAGTAAATAGAAACATAGGATGAAAAAGAAAGTATTGATTATAGGAGCCAACGGTTTTACCGGAAGAAGAATTCTCGATGATTTAGCTCGAAATCAGTCTTATCAGGTCACAGGCTGTTCGCTACATGAAGATATTTGTCCCCGTTCCGCAGATTATCATTTTATTCGTACGGATATTTGTGACAACGAAGCTGTCAGCTCCCTGTTTGAAACCGTGCAACCCGATGTGGTAGTTAATACTTCGGCCCTTTCGGTTCCGGACTACTGTGAAACTCACCACGAAGAAGCAGATGCAATCAATATCACAGCTGTGGCTCATCTGGCTGAGCTTTGTCAGATACATCACAGCCGCCTCATTCATCTTTCCACAGATTTTGTATTCAGTGGAAATACCAATCGCCTATATTCGGAAGAAGATACGCCGGATCCCGTTAACTACTATGGCTATACCAAACTGGAGGGTGAAAAACAGATAGCTTCCCTTTGCACGAATTATGCCATTGTGCGGATTGTGGTAGTCTATGGCGCTTCCCTGCCGGGACAACATGGAAATATCCTTCAACTGGTAGCCAACAGACTGCGAAATAACGAGGAAGTCTTTGTGGTATCCGACCAATGGCGTACTCCCACCTACGTAGGAGATGTGTCGCAAGGAGTAGAAAAATTAATCAATCATCATCACAATGGAATTTATCACATTTGCGGAAGTGATTGCTTAACCATTGCCGACATAGCTCATCAAGTAGCAGATGTGCTGGGATTGAATCGAACACTGATCCGCCCCGTCACTACAAAGGAGATGAATGAGAAGACCCCTCGTCCTCACTTTAGCGGGCTGAGCATCGAGAAAGCACGCCGGGAATTGAGATACCAACCGCACACTTTAGAGGAAGGAATAAGAAGGATGTTCGGACTTTAAATATCTCAACCTCCCAATAAATGCCTGATCTGAGAAGTGCATATCCTCTGTGCGGAAGAAAAACCTAAAGAAGGAAATCTGAGAAAAGTACCTACAGCAATTCCGGCTCGGCCAGCCCTTTCTCTTTTTGATAGGTCCGTACCATTTCGAGAATCACATTTCCATACTTCTCTGCACCTTTCTTTCCGAAATAAGGAATACGCACCAGCATGGCTTTATCTGAAGGAAGCAAATTGCTGATGCCCAGAATGGCCTTCTGCTGAATGATGACATAGACTGGTAGCCCTAATTGAGCCGCTTCCGCATTGCGCCACGCCACTAACCGGTTATAAAGTTCCGGATGAAGGACATCCGAGGGCACTTCCACTGCATTGCCTGTACTTCGCTTTCTTTCCCGTGTTCTTTTCTTGCTATCCTCTTCCGTATCTTTTCTTTTCTCTTCCTTTCCTGATTTTCCGGAGGCTGATTTGCTTTTGCCTTTCTGCAAAGACGAACTGTCAATAGAAAGAAGTGCTTTCTGCTTCAAATATCCGGTTACATGAAAACCATTTGTTTGTACAAACTGAAGTAAATCCATTTTCATATCAAACAGATTTTCCAATTCTTCCATCGCATCACGTAGCTTCTTCTTTAACTCTTTATTGTCAGAATTAACGCCGTTGCCCATCACCATTTCCAACGGTTGCAACTGTTCTTGAAAATAAACAGCGCCAGAGTGTATGCGCTGCTGCAATTTGTCATCTGTGGCGTACGCTTGCGATTCGTCAATCAAGCGGGTGTATTGCAGACTAAACTTCTGTGACACAAGGATAACCTTCTCATGCAGTCGTTCAAACTCTGCTTTATAAGCAGCCAACTGTTTAGGAAACAATTTATATAAATGTTCATCCACTAAACGCACATACCGTTTCAGTGCCTGTTCTATTGGCAGAAGATCAAAAAGTCCCGATAACAACTCCAGAAAGTAAGCTTGCTGCAAAGAATGAAAGCGCTTCTCGTCCGGTTCAGTTTGTCGTGCCTCGCTGGTAAACGCATCAATCGCGCTGTCACTTATAATGGCTCTTGCCGACAAGGGAGCACTCAATACTAATCCTTCCAGTGTTTTACAACGGCTTAATGCGACATAGGTTTGCCCATGCGCAAAAGAGGCACTGGCATCAATGATGGCCCGATCAAAAGTCAGCCCCTGACTTTTATGAATAGTGATAGCCCACGCCAACTTGACCGGATATTGCCGAAAGACTCCTTCAATCTCTTCGGTAATCTCTTTGGTTTCTTCATCCAGCACATATTTAGCATTGGCCCACTCTTCTTCTTGCAGAACGAAAGGAAGTTCACTGTCCTTGTTTCGCACCTCTATAAAACTTGACGATACGTCCGTAACCTCACCAATCATCCCGTTAAAGTAACGGTGCTCACCGGAAGTATCATTCTTTACAAACATAATCTGAGCTCCTTTTTTCAACTCCAACACGTCATCCGTAGGATATGAATATTCAGGAAATTTGCCTTCAATCGTCGCACGAAAAGCAAAAGATTGACCGGGGAGTTGGGCTAACTCACGGTCATTTATGCGTTGTGCCTGATAATTATGCGTCACCAAGCGAATGTATCCTTCTTCTTTCTGTGGTTCAAAATCCGGCATATATCGCTGATTCAAAGAGTTTAACACGCTTTCGTCACATCGATTCTCACGAATACGGTTCAAGAGTTCCAGAAAGGCTCCGTCGCTTTGGCGGTAAACGGTTTTCAGTTCGAGCGTACAATATTCTGTTTGTTTCAAGGCCTGACTGGAAAAGAAATAAGGAGTATCATAATATTTTCCCAACATCTGCCACTCCTCGTCTTTTACTACGGGAGATAGTTGTTGCAAATCACCAATCATCAACAACTGTACGCCTCCAAAAGGTTTGTTACGGTCTCGGTAACGTCTCAGTACCGCATCGATAGCGTCCAGCAAATCAGCACGTACCATACTGATTTCATCAATCACCAATAAATCGATGCTACGAATGATGTTGATTTTCTCTTTTCCGAACCTAAAACGGTATTGTGCAGTGCCGCTTGTACTAAATGAGCTTTCGGGCACATAAGGAGCAAAAGGTAATTGGAAAAACGAATGAATGGTTACACCACCCGCATTGATAGCGGCAATTCCTGTAGGTGCAAGCACAACCATACGTTTCGGACTCTTAGATTTCAGTCTCCGCAGGAATGTAGTTTTACCGGTTCCTGCTTTGCCGGTCAAGAATAGATGAGTGCCTGTGTTTTCAATAAAATTCCATGCAAGCGCTATTTCGGAATTATCCTCCATTTTATCACATTGTTTACTGAACCGTAAAGGTACTATAAATATTTTAAATAATGGGTGCTCCCTATATGGGATGTGTTAGACGTGAAGAAAAAAGTTGTCCCCTGTTAGGAAACAACTTATTAAATGCAGGAAGGAAACTTCTTCTCTATTAGGAGAAAACTCTGTTCCAAGGCTGGGAATAGATATTCGCAACCTTGGAACAGGCATTCGCAACGTTGGAACAAGCGTTCGCAAGCTATGAATAAACTTTCATTGTTTTTACTTAAAACTGCCACCAATGATATCCAGCAATTCATTGGTAATGGCTTGTTGACGACTCTTGTTGTATTGTTTCGTCAAATCTTGTATCAACTCGTTTGCATTATCCGTTGCTAACTGCATGGCAAGCGTACGGGCAGCATGTTCGGAAGTGTTGGAGTCAAGCAATACTGTAAATATTTTCTGACTCAATACTTTGGGCAAAAGTTCGGCAATCAATTCTCCCACAGAAGGTTCCACAATATAATCATTATTGAAATGAGGAGCGTTCTCAGAAACATTTTCCGCCGCTTCTTCGGCAACTTGTATCAAATCAATGGGCAGGTAATTTTCACGAAGCAATACCTGCGATCCCATGGATTTGAAATGATGATAAATCAACTCTACGTGGTCGATACGTTTCTCTACAAATTCTTCCATCAACTTGCCTGCCAATTTGTAAGCTTCCACATACGAAGGTTTGTCGGCCATTACCTGATAACTGCCTTGTGGCAGATACCCCAGCTTTGTCACAGCTTCCTCCACCTTCTTTCCCACCGGATAAATCATTATATTTTCCTTACCCAAGGATTGATAGTTTGCCAATGAATATTCCAGCATTTTAACTACATTCGAGTTGTAAGCACCACACAAGGAACTATTGGATGAGAGCACAACGATAGCTACCTTCGATAGGGGCCTTACATCGGTATAAGGAGATTCAAACGTAGCATCTGTACGCAAGAAATTGGTTAGAATCTCATTCAGCTTTTGTTGATAAGGTAGCATGTTTTCTACCCGCTCCTGCGCTTTATGCAGTTTGGCAGATGCTACCATCTTCATCGCCGATGTGATCTGACGCGTACTCTTGACGGAGCTAATTCTATTTTTTACCTCTTTCAGTGAAGCCATTTTGATTTACAATTTAATAAATACGAAATAAGTTCTATCGTAAATTATAAAACACTCAATCACAGATTAGATGAATTGCTTTGCAATTGTCTCTGCTGTTTTCTCTATTATCTCACTAACCTCCTCATTAATGACTCCTGTTTTCAAGACGTCAAGCACATCCTCCCGATGATTCATTTCCAGATATTCAAGAAAACTGCTTTCAAATTCGCGTACCTTGGTTAAGGGTACATTCTTCAGTAAACCATGCGTGCCGCAATAAAGAATAGCGACTTGTCTCTCTACAGGTATAGGGCTATATTGAGGTTGTACCAGCAAACAGGTATTCTTCTGCCCCTTATCAATGGTCAATGCAGTGACGGGGTCCATGTCTCCGCTAAATTTGGAGAATGCTTCCAGTTCACGATACTGTGCTTGGTCCATTTTTAAGGTACCCGCTACTTTTTTCATTGCTTTGATTTGGGCATTACCACCTACTCTACTTACGGAGATACCCACATCAATAGCCGGACGATTTCCTTGGTTGAAGAGGTTGGTATCAAGAAATATCTGCCCGTCCGTAATAGAAATTACATTTGTGGGAATATAAGCTGAAACGTCACCCGCTTGCGTTTCGATAATAGGTAATGCAGTCAACGAACCGCCCCCTTTCACTTTGCCTTCCAAGCTCTCGGGCAAGTCATTCATTTGACAGGCCACTTCTTGCTGACTGATAATCTTTGCGGCACGTTCCAGTAAGCGAGAGTGCAAATAGAAGATATCACCCGGATAAGCTTCACGACCTGAGGGACGACGCAGAATCAAGGATACTTCACGATAAGCAACCGCCTGCTTGGACAAGTCATCATAAACAACCAAGGCATGACGACCGGTATCCCGGAAATATTCACCAATAGCAGCGCCTGCAAAAGGAGCATAATACTGCAATGCAGCAGGATCACCTGCCGTAGCAGCTACCACAATGGTGTAATCCATTGCACCGTATTGGCGCAAGGTATTTACTGTAGAAGCTACCGTAGAGCCTTTCTGCCCAATGGCCACATAGATGCAATATACAGGTTCTCCGGCTTCATAGTTTTCACGTTGATTAAGGATGGTATCAATGGCAATAGCGGTCTTACCTGTCTGACGGTCTCCAATGATCAATTCACGTTGTCCGCGACCGATAGGAATCATGGCATCTACGGCTTTCAGTCCCGTCTGCAAGGGTTGATTCACCGGCTGACGGAAGATAACTCCCGGTGCTTTACGCTCCAACGGCATATCGAAGAGTTCACCGCCCACCAATCCTTTACCGTCGAGTGGTTCACCCAACGGATCAATTACGCGTCCCAACATACCCTCGCCTACCATGATGGAAGCAATACGTTTGGTACGTTTCACGATGTAGCCTTCTTTTATTTTATCAGTAGGTCCCAGCAAAACAGCCCCTACGTTATCTTCTTCAAGATTCATCACGATGGCTTTGATACCGTTGTCAAACTCCAGCAATTCGTTTGCTTCGGCATTGTGCAATCCGTAGATACGAGCCACACCGTCGCTCACTTGAAGCACGGTGCCTATTTCGTCCAGTTGCACACGAGTATCAATGCCTTCCAACTGTTTGCGGAGAACATCGGAAACTTCGCTTACTTTTATATTTTCAGACAACATTTTATTTACGATTTAATTAGTTACGATTTACGATTGAACTGACTCTGTCTCATCCCATCACCAATCACACGATTCTTCTGTTCTTATCAATGAACTGTTTTTTTACTTTCTTGAGTTGGGTAGCAATGCTGGCATCCAAACGGAAATCGTTGATATCGAAGATAAAACCACCTTCAATAGAGGGGTCAACTTCTGTTTGCAACTCCATATAGGCATGCAACAAGGAAGAGGCACTGCTTCTGATGCGTTCTGCTACTTCTCTGTTTACAGGAACTGCGGTGATTAGCTTTCCTACACCTATATGTTTATCTTTCCGGTATAAATCCAAAAAGCTCAAGCAAATGTATTGGAGAAAGTTTTCCCGTCGATTCTTTAATACCAAAGTAATGAAACGCGTGAACTCACGTCCGGGAGAAGCATTTCCCACCGCAGCAATAGAGATAAGTGAAAGTTTCTCGCGTATGGTCAAGATGGGATTCTCTAAGGCTGTACGCAAATCAGGGTGTTTCCTAAAGCTACGATCGAGCATATGAAACTGCTGGTACAAGGTTTCTTCCTTATCCGTACTTTTGGCATATTCCATCAATGCCTTTGCATATCGCATCGAAACAATTCCTATATCCATTTCTTCGAAGATTAATTATTCTTGCTGGCTGCCAGCACTTCATCGAGCATGCGGTCTATCATAGCCATTTGCTCTTGCTTTTCCTCCAGATCTTTACGAATCACTTTCTCGGCAATATCTACAGACAAGACTGCTACCTGACGACGGATGTCGCGAATCGCTTCTTCCTTCTCTTGCTGTATCTGCTTTTTCACCTCGTCCAGCTCTTTCTGAGCAGCCATTTCTGCTTGCTTGCGTGCCTCGACGATAATTTTATCACGTTCGTGCATCGCTTCCCGCAGGATGCGTCCCTGCTCTTTATTGGCAGCGGCAACCAACGCATCGCCTTCCTCTTTGAGTTTGGCAAGCTGGGCATTGGCTTCACGAGCCACTTCCATGGACTGGTCAATGTATGTCTTGCGACCTTCCACCATCTTGGTGATTACGGGGAAACCGTATTTTGCCAACACTACAAACACGACGCCAAATGAAAGGAGCATCCAGAACAGCAGACCACTATCGGGTAATAACAATGACATAATTTTATTGACGATTTAGCGATTTACCATCTACAATTCAGACACATCGTTTTTGCGTGCACTCCCTTGTATTTTGCAAATCGTTGGTTATACATTAGAGGAAGAATACCAGCAGACACACAACTACTGCCAACAAAGCCACACCTTCAATTAAGGCAGCTGCAATAATCATGCTCATACGAATATCTCCAGAAGCTTCCGGTTGACGAGCAATGGCTTCCATAGCGGAACCACCGATTTTACCAATACCTAAACCGGCACCAATAACAGCCAAACCGGCACCAATGGTCGCACCTAATTTACTAACTCCCACACCAGCTGCTGCAGCTTGTAACAATACAGATAGTAACATAACTTTCAGTTTTTAAATGATTTATTTTTAATTTTCTTCTGATAATACTTTAATTTCTTCTACTTTCTTGTTCTCTTTCTTCACTTCCTTATGCTCCTCCTGTGCCAGACCAATGAACACGGCAGACAACATGGTAAATACATAAGCTTGAATGAAAGCAACCAGGAGTTCCAATGCATTCATGAAAATATTGAATAGCACGGAAGCCACGGTCAATGTACCGTTCAAAGTAGGTCCCATACTCACAGAGATAAATATCAGACAAGTCAACACCAACATAGCCATGTGTCCTGCCAGCATATTAGCAAAGAGACGAATCATCAAGGCAAACGGCTTCGTAAAAATACCGAAGAATTCGATGAACGGCATCATGGGAATAGGGACTTTCAACCACCAAGGTACATCCGGCCAAAAGATGTCTTTCCAATAGGTCTTTGTTCCGAAAAGATTTACTGCAACGAACGTACAGAGAGCCAGTACAAAAGTTATTGTGATATTCCCGGTAACGTTGGCACCACCCGGAAAGAAAGGAACCAGCCCCATCATGTTATTAATGAAGATAAAGAAAAATGCCGTCAGCAGATAAGGTGCAAACTTGCGATATTTAGGACCTACACAGCTCTTGATAATATCGTCGTTCACCATCATGATAAACATCTCCATAAATCCGATGAATCCTCCGGGAACCGCACTATCTTGTGGATGCTTACGATACCAATGGGCTACGGACAGAATGATGACAAGCAATAACAAACTATTGAAAATCAAGGATAGTGCCACTTTGGTGATGGAAATATCCAGCGGACGTACTTCCTTCCCTGCTGCGTCCTTCTCCACTAATTTACCTTCGTATTTGCTGTCTGCAGAAGCGATAGAGAAACCTTCATAAGTTCCGTCGTTCTCTTCCAAACGTGAAGATAAAAATACATGCCAACCGGTCGTTTTACTACGTAGGATGATTGGTAATGGAATGGTAATCTGCGTTTTGCCCCAGGTAGTGATATGCCATTCATAAGAGTCACCAATATGTCCGAAGACAATTTCTTTTACATCCACCGTACTCTCTTTTTGTTCCGGAACAGCCAGATCATTTTGTCGGGCCATACTGTCAAGGTCTGTTTCCATTCCTTTTAGAACAGCAGGAATGGTGTCTGCATATCCGGAAACCGGCAGCAACAGTCCAAGTACCAGCAGTAATCTGGTCAGTATGTTACGCAATTGTCTCATTTTCTTTCTTCTTTTTCATTTTCTGGTTCGCTTCGAAAGTGAAGAAGAACCAAGAATCATAAATCAAATATATCAGATAGTTTGCTATGAATGTTAGTAGAAATCCTCTGGACTCCTCCCGCACGATGATACAGTATATCAACATGACAATCATAGCAACAAGCATTCTCATGACACGCATTAGCAGATAAATCTGCAACATATGTTTCGGCATCCGCTTCCTACAGGCTTCAATCATGTTGATCATAAAGATGCCAAACACATAGAAAAAGAGTGGAATGAGTGGATAGCCACCAAAGTAGTGGTGTGGACTTATTGAATAATATATCCAACCCCCCATCCCTCCTACCAACAAGGTTAAGAGCGTTGTTTGAAACAGATAATTTCGTTTTGTTCTAGTCACACCAAAAAACTTTAATTTTTAGATTAGATAATTGCTTGTTGTTGCTCTATGCAGACGGCAATTTTTCCGTTACTCATTTCTATAAATCCGCTTTGAATAGCAAGTTCATGGGTTTCTTCCTTGGTCACATAAATCATTGTTCCCGCTCCTAAGGAAGACACAATCGGTGCATGTTGTGGCAGGATGGAAAATGAACCCATTGTGCCCGGTAAAGTTACACTTTCCACTTCTCCGTTAAAAAGTTCTTTTTCCGGTGATACGATAGTCAAATGTAATTCATTCATCATTTTGTGTACGATTTAATTAGTTTTGATGTAGGATCGGAGTTCTTTCTTCTGATTCACGTATTTACAATACGTCTTATTTCTTTGCTTGTTCTAGCAACTCCTTACCTTTCTCTATCGCTTCGTCAATGGTTCCCACATTCAGGAAGGCAGATTCCGGTAAATAATCGACTTCACCATCCAGAATCATCTTGAATCCTTTGATGGTATCTTCGATGGCAACCATGGTACCGGGAACTCCGGTAAACTGTTCGGCCACTGCAAATGGCTGCGACAAGAAACGTTGCACACGGCGTGCACGATTTACCAACGTACGGTCAGCATCAGAGAGTTCTTCCATACCCAAGATGGAGATGATATCTTGCAATTCTTTATTGCGTTGCAGTATTTGTTTAACGCGTTGTGCCACTTCGTAATGTTCCGGTCCCACAATATGTGGGTCAAGGATACGTGAAGTAGACTCCAACGGATCAACCGCCGGATAAATACCAAGCTCGGTAATCTTACGACTCAATACTGTCGTGGCATCCAAGTGAGTAAAGGTCGTTGCAGGGGCAGGGTCTGTCAAGTCATCGGCAGGTACATATACCGCTTGAACGGAGGTGATGGAGCCACTTCTCGTAGAAGTAATGCGTTCCTGCATGGCACCCATTTCAGTGGCAAGTGTCGGCTGATAGCCTACGGCAGACGGCATACGTCCTAATAGGGCGGATACCTCAGAACCTGCTTGGGTAAAACGGAAGATATTGTCTATAAAGAATAGAATGTCACGTGGCCCGTCTGTTTCAGCACCCATGTCACGAAAAGCTTCGGCTACCGTCAGACCGGACAAAGCCACTGACTGACGAGCACCGGGGGGTTCATTCATCTGACCAAAAATCAAAGAGACCTGAGACTTGGCAACTTCCTTGTAATCTACTTTAGATAAATCCCAGTTGCCAGCTTCCATACTCTTTTTAAACTCTTCACCGTAGCGAATCACACCCGATTCTATCATTTCCCTCAGCAAGTCGTTACCTTCACGAGTACGTTCGCCTACTCCGGCAAAGACAGAAAATCCGTGTTGCTTTTTGGCAATGTTATTGATAAGTTCCTGAATAAGCACTGTCTTACCTACACCGGCACCTCCAAATAAACCAATCTTTCCTCCTTTACTATAAGGTTCCAATAGGTCAATGACTTTAATACCCGTATAGAGAACTTCTTGTACAGTAGTTAAATCTTCAAATTTAGGTGGTTCACGATGAATGGGATAAGCCCCTTGACGATCTAGCTCTGCCATACCGTCGATGGAGTCACCCACAACGTTCATCAGGCGACCTTTTATTTGCTCACCCACTGGCATCGTAATAGGTCCTCCAAGGGGGTGGACTTTCATACCTCTTTGTAGCCCGTCTGTACTATCCATAGCCACGGTACGTACCGTATTTTCGCCGATATGCTGTTGTATTTCCACAATCAGTCTCTTTCCGTTCGGCCTTTTAATTTCTAATGCGTCATGAATACTTGGCAACATCAGTTCTGCTTCCATACCTTCGAAATAAACATCCACAACAGGGCCAATTACCTGTGAGATATGTCCGACAATCTGTGACATAAGCAATCTTTTTATATTCTATTTTACTTGAATTATTTTATCTAGTAAAGTTGTAGGTTAGTGAATCTTTCAAATCAAATCAGCCAAGTCTCGATCTTTACCAATACAAATGCTTTTTAGCTTTATAAACGTTCGTTAGCAGTCGTTTGTTCATTAGAATAGTTACCTAAACAACTTTTGCAAATGTATAAATAAATCAGCTTTAGTTGTTCTCCCGTCAAACTTTTTTTCCACAAATTATACTATTTTGAACGATTAATGCGATAAATGGGACTATTTGCTGCAAATATGATAACGTCAGTTAACAGTAGTAAGGTAAAACAGGTCTATAAAAGAAAAACTTTTCTATCTTTGTAGCATTTACTATTTCCCTATTCATCAAGATAAATCAGTTGGAAAAGTCATGAGAAATAAATCATTTTCCCTCCTATTGCTTTTATGTCTTTGTACCGCATGCGGTAACAGTAAGACCCAAAGTGCTTCAAAGCTAGAAGAACCTGCAGATACAATCACCGCATTTATTCTTCCTGCCATCCCTCCCATGCTGAATACTCCCGAGTTACGTGCCGATTACTTAGTACGCAATTATTGGAAAAACGTGAACTTTGCGGATACCAACTATGTGCATCATCCTGAAGTCACCGAACAAGCTTGGGTAGATTACATTGATATTCTAAAGCTCGTACCGGCAGAGAAGGCTGATGCTGCTTTGAAATCTTTATTTTCGCAAGCTGAAAAGGCGAAGACGAGTTATCTTTATCTTGCAGAACTGGCTGACAAATATTTATACGGGCCTAACTCCCCCATACGTAATGAAGAATTATACATTTCAGTATTGGACGCACTCCTCGCAACCTCCATTCTAGATGATGTTGAAAAGATACGCCCGAATGCCCGTCGCGAGTTGGCAGAAAAAAATCGTGTGGGAACTAAAGCCATTGACTTTACTTATACTTTAGCTTCCGGAAAAAGCAGTACTCTATATGCACTCAATGCTCCTTACACCCTACTATTTATCAACAATCCAGGTTGTCATGCTTGTATAGAAACCATTGAAACTTTAAAAAGTGCGCCGGCAATTACTCTTGCTATTTCTCAAAAGAAACTCCAAATTCTCTCTCTCTATCCTGACGAAGAGCTAGATGAGTGGAGAAAACATCTCTCTGATTTTTCAAATACATGGATCAATGGGTACGATGCCAAACAAACCATCAGTGAAAAGAATCTTTATGACTTAAAGGCAATCCCTACCCTCTATCTGCTGGATAAAGATAAGACGGTTTTGTTAAAAGATGTAACAGCCATGGATATAGAACTGTATCTACAAAAATAAGCCTTATCTCTCGACAAGGCTTATTCACAACACAAACACAAAATAAAACACGACAAAACTACTATGCAATCTTACCTGTCTATGCCGGGGAGGCATACGTGCTAAATATGGATATTCACATATACATAAGCAGCTTCAGGCTGATTTGCATAGTATAAACAACTGCCATAAAGCAATTGTTTATTTCTTATTTATTAAAAAACATAAATTCACAATAGATTATTGAATACCTCTCTCACGAAGCTTCAACTGCCAGTTCCATGCAGAAAGTAAGGTATCTTCGATACTTGTCTCTGCTTTCCAGCCCAATTCATGGTTGGCTAATTCAGGATTAGCCCATACCTTCTCAATATCACCGGCACGACGACCTACAATCTGATAGTTCAATTTTACACCAGTAGCTTTCTCGAAAGCATTAATCAGTTCAAGAACAGAAAGTCCACGACCGGTACCAATATTGAATACTTCAACTTTCTCTTTTTGTTTCTTCTCTAAAATACGGTTGATAGCAACCACATGTGCTTTCGCCAAATCAACTACATTAATGAAGTCGCGAATACAAGAGCCATCAGGAGTATCATAATCATCACCAAAAACGCTCAGCTTCTCACGAATACCAATAGCTGTTTGAGTAAGGTATGGTATCAAGTTTTGAGGCACACCGTTAGGCAATTCGCCAAGTATGGTAGTGGGATGTGCACCAATCGGATTAAAGTAACGCAACAAGATAGCATTTATAGGAGAACCGGAAGCAATGGTATCGCGAACGATCTCTTCGTTAATCTGCTTCGTATTGCCATAAGGAGATTCGGCTTTTTTGATGGGTGCTTGTTCTGTCACCGGAAGCACATCGGGCTGTCCATAAACAGTACAAGAAGAGGAGAATACAATACCGTCTACTCCATGTTTTGGCATTAGCTCCAACAAGTTTATCAATGAAACGAGGTTGTTACGATAGTAAAGTAGCGGTTTCTCAACAGATTCACCGACAGCTTTACTGGCTGCAAAGTGAATAATAGCTTTAATGCCTTTATATTTAGTAAACAAAGCGTCAAGGCCTGCATAATCCAAACAATCCAATTTTTCGAATACAGGACGAATGCCGGATACTTTTTCTATGTTATCTACAACATCTGCGTTGGAGTTTGATAAATTATCAATAATAACTACTTCATAACCTGCGTTCTGAAGTTCCACAACAGTATGAGAACCAATATAGCCGGTTCCTCCTGTAACTAAAATTTTTTCTTTCATCTTACTCTAAATAATTTAGCTTTTAGGTTATTTTTACGCTACAAATTTAAGGAAATAAATTAAGAAAACAGAAAGAAGGGCCTAATTTTTAGTTTAGGCCCTTCTTTCTGTTTTCGAGACTTTTTATTCTAAATCTTCACGACTCCGGAGAATCCCATGAATGCCATTGCTAGCAAACCAGCGGTAATCAATGCAATGGGAGTTCCTTGCATACCCTTCGGGAGATTCACGAGGCTCATTTGCTCGCGCAAGCCGGCAAATAAGGTCAATGCCAAGCCAAAGCCTAACGCTGTAGAGAATGCGTACACAACCCCTGTCAGCAAATCGTAGTCTTTTTGGATCACGAGAATAGCCACACCCAAAATACAACAGTTAGTGGTAATCAGCGGAAGGAATACACCCAAAGCCTGATACAAAGAGGGAGAAACTTTCTTTAGAACGATTTCAACCATCTGTACCAAAGCTGCAATGACTAGGATAAAGGTAATAGTCTGCAAATATTCTAACCCAAAGGCATCGAGTACGTACTTCTGAATGAGGAATGTCACGATAGTAGCAATGGTTAGCACGAATGCTACTGCTGCTGACATACCCAACGCAGTCTCCACTTTCTTGGAAACACCCAGGAATGGACAAATTCCTAAGAATTGCGACAATACAATGTTGTTTACAAAGATTGCCGAGATAAATATCAATATATATTCCATAGTTTCATTCTTTCAATTTTAATTCTTCTTTAAGCTATTAATTAGAGCAATGAGGTAGCCCAACGCAATAAATGCACCCGGAGCAAGAACAAATATCAACATTCCATACTCTTCGGGAAGAATAGCCAGATCGAACATTTTGCCGGTTCCCAAGAATTCACGAACAGCACCGAGTAGAGTCAACGCAACGGTAAAACCCAATCCCATGCCCAATCCATCGAAGAAGGAAGCAACCGGATTGTTTTTAGCAGCAAAAGCTTCAGCACGTCCCAATACGATACAGTTTACCACAATCAATGGGATAAACAGACCTAACGTGGCGTATAGTGCAGGTACATATGCCTGCATAACCATTTGCAACAGAGTAACGAAGGATGCGATAACGACAATAAATGACGGAATACGTACCATGTCAGGAATCAAGTTCTTGATGGCAGAGATCACCACATTAGAGCAAATAAGTACAAACATCGTAGCCAATCCCATACCCATACCATTGATGGCGGAAGAGGTTGTTCCCAACGTAGGACACATACCAAGCAGGAGCACAAATATGGGATTCTCTTTAACAATCCCGTTCATCATAACTTTAATATTATTCATATCTTCTACTCCTCTTCTTAATTTACACTGATAGTGTCCGTAGCAACAGTGTTGTCTGCGGAATCAGTTGATTCAACATTCTTTTGGGTAGCGCCAGTAGTACCATCTGATGTGTTTTGACCGGCGTAAGCAGCATAAGCGGCATTGACTGCATTCAAGAAGGCACGTGTAGTGATAGTAGAAGCTGTAATGGCATCCACTTTACCGCCGTCTTGGATTACTGTCAACAGAGATTCACCCGGATTCATACCCGTAATATCTCCTCTTTGGTCTTTCTTAAACCAATCAGAAGCTTTGGAACCTAAGCCCGGAGTTTCAACATGCGACAGTAATGAGTAATCTACAATCTTACCTTCAGCATCGAAACCTACCAATACTTTCAGTTCGCCACCGAAGCCCATGGCTGTGGCTTCCACTGCAGCACCTATATATACACCGTTTTTAGTAGCAGGATATACGGAATATTCAACTCCATTCACCTCTTGTGTTTTCTTCTCGGCAATCGGATCGTTATCAAATGCCGGAACTACCAAACCTACCGCATCACTCAGTGTCTTAGCATTGGCCTGTGCAATCGGTTCTTGCGTTAATTGGTTGACATAAGCCAGCAACGCTACGGAAATAGCAGTCACTCCCGTAAGCACCAGCAACATATTCTTTAAAGATGATTCTAATTTTTTCATTTCTTCTTCGCTACCTCCCCAAAGCGTTTAGGTTTCACATATGTGTTAATAAGCGGAGTGAACGCATTCATGATCAGAATAGCGAACGACATACCTTCGGGATATGCACCGAACAAACGGATGACAACAGTCAGCAGACCGATACATACACCATATATTAACATACCTTTGTGGCTCATCGGAGAAGTTACATAGTCTGTAGCCATGAAAACAGCACCGAGCATCAAACCACCAGAAAGCAATTGCACCACTGGCGAAACATAGAGTTCCGGATTAACCAGATACATGATGCCGGAAAAAGCAAATACTGTAAATAAGATGGAAATAGGAATATACCAAGTAATGATTTTCTTCCACAACATATAAGCCAATCCCAGCAGTAGAGCCAATGCGCTCACCTCACCGAGACACCCGCCGTTGTTGCCAATCAGCAGGTCGAAAGCTCCCGGAAGATCACTCAATGACATACCCGGTGCACCATTGATAACACCTTTCATGATTGCTAGCGGCGTAGCTGCCGTAATAGCATCGGTATACGCTGTCAACTGTCCGACAGCCGGCCAGGTAGTCATCTGCACCGGAAAAGATAGTAACAGGAATACGCGTCCTGCCAATGCGGGGTTAAAAGGATTACATCCCAAACCACCGAATGACATCTTGCCTACACCGATCGCAAACAAGGCTCCTAAGATAATAATCCATATAGGCAGGTTGGAAGGTAAATTAAATGCCAACAACACACCGGTAATGATGGCTGAGCCGTCACAGATGGTTGTGGTTTCTTTCTTCATCAAAAATTTGACGATCGCCCATTCAAAGAATAAGCAGGCTGCTACGGAGGTAGCCGTAACAAGCAGTGCACCTAGTCCGAAGAAGTAAAGCGATACAAGGAATGCCGGAAGTAAAGCAATAAGCACACCGTACATGTTCTTCTTCACGCTGTCACCGCCGTGAACGTGGGGCGAAAGGGATACGATTAATTTATTCATATTTCGTTATTTTTTAGCTTGACGTGCACGAATCATCGCTCCTACCTTGGCTTTACCCAAGCGGATGTAATCCAGCATCGGACGGTTAGATGGACAGGTAAACTGACATGAACCGCATTCGATACACGACATTATATCTTCTTTCTCTACTCTTTCAAAATCTCCATGGGCCGAAACGTTGGCCAGCAAATAAGGCTCTAGCCCCATCGGACATGCACCGATGCATTTGGCACAGCGAATACAAGGTTGTATTTCGCCACGTTTTGCTTCTTTTTTATTCATGATCAGAATACCGGAGCTACCTTTAGCGGTCGGAACCTCTGTATTCATCAAAGCTTTACCCATCATCGGACCTCCACCGATAATCTTACCCGTATCTTCAGGCAGACCACCGCAAGCATCAATCAATTGTTGCATGGGTGTACCGATACGTGCCAAGAAGTTTGATGGTTTTTCCAGAGATTTTCCAGTCACAGTGATGACACGTTCAAACAATGGTTTGTTTTTCTGTACGGCTTGGTAAACAGCAAAAGCAGTACCCACATTTTGAACGACTGCTCCGGTAGAGATAGGCAACGCACCGGCAGCAACCTGGCGGCTAGTAACCGCATCAATCAATTGCTTTTCACCTCCTTGAGGATACTGTACCTTCAAAGAGACCACCTCAATGCCTGCATAGCTAGACGCAACTTTAGTCATCAGCTGAATTGCATCGGGTTTATTATTTTCAATACCAATAAAGGCTTTGTTTACTTTTACAGCTTTCATCAAGATAGATACACCTACCATAATTTCTTCTGCATGTTCCAACATTAATTGATGGTCGGCAGTCAGATAGGGTTCGCACTCTACTGCATTAATAATCACACATTCAGCCTTGAACGCAGGAGGAGGACACAGCTTCACTTGAGTAGGAAAACAAGCACCTCCTAATCCTACGATACCGGCATCAGTAATCTTTTTCACAATTTCCTCGGATGCCAAATTGCACTCCTTTACCAATGCTTCACTACGATCGATGGTTTCTTCCCATTCATCGCCTTCTACATCAATGAAAATAGCCGGTTTAGCGTAACCGCTGGCATCAACGATCGAGTCAATCTTGGCGACTTTCCCGCTGACAGACGAATGAATAGCTGCTGATACGAAGCCACCGGGCTCGGCAACCTTTGTACCTACTTTCACAACATCACCTTTTGCTACAATAGGCTTTGCGGGAGCACCAATGTGCTGTCCCAGCAAGATAACAGCCTTTGTTGGAATTTCGGCCTTGATAATAGGCTGATGCGCTGAAAGTTTATTTTCGTGTGGATGAACTCCACCAATTGAAAATGTCTTCAACATACAATTCTGTATTTTTAGTCGTTTATTTACTTTTTAATTTATGCTTCTGTCTTCGGAGTTTCTGTTGCAGAAACTTCGGGAGCTTTAGAACTCTCAACCACTTTCACGGGAACCTCTGTAGCTTTAGCAGCAGCTACTACTTTTTTAGGAGTAGCAGCCGGAGTTTCGCCTTCTACCTTCGGTTTACGTGGCGGGAAGTTGAGCTCAATAATAGTGTCTTGCGGACAAACCTCTACGCATTTGCGACAAGATTTACATTTATTGGGATCGATGTATGCCAAATTGCTCTCCAAAGTAATGGCATCGAACGGACAAACCTTCACACATTTACCGCAACCAATACAAGCTACTGTACAAGCCTTGCGTGCTACTCCTCCCTTGTCTTTGTTTACGCATTGTACGTAAATACGACGTGACTTTTTGCCTTGCGGACGAATTTCGATAATGTTTTTAGGACAAGCTTTGACACAAGCGCCACACGCCGTACACTTAGCTTCATCCACCTCAGGAAGTCCTGTTTCCGGATTCATGTGAATAGCGTCGAACTGACAAGCAACTACACAATCTCCACAGCCCAAGCAACCATAACTACATCCAGTCTCACCACTATAAAGAGAAGCTGCAATAGCACAGCTCATCGCTCCATCATATTGGTTTAAACGAGGACGGTTAGCGCAAGTTCCATTGCATCTCACTACGGCAACCATAGGTTCAGATGCTGCTGCATCCAACCCCAGGATTTCAGCAATCTTTGTCATGACATCCTGTCCACCTACCGGACAAAGTTTACCTTCCAGTGAATCAGCCTTCACACACGCGTCAGCAAATCCACTGCAACCAGGGTAGCCACATCCGCCACAGTTAGCCTGAGGCAAAACTTCTCCTACTTGCGCAATTCGCGGATCTTCATACACAGCGAATTTTTTGGAAGCAACGTAAAGTATAGCGGCAGATATCAGCGCTATAGCTCCCAAAGAAATCACTGCAATCAGAATTACATTCATAAATTAGTCGTTTATTAATTATTTATTTTATGCATTAGTTAGATATTGGTTGTATTGAGAAGGAAAACTTCTTGCCCATCCGCGATTTATTCAGCCATAGAATAGAATAATAAGGTATAAGAAGTGCTAACGAACAAAGTGCGGAGCCTAGTTCGTCATTCCAAACAGCCATAAAAATGAAAAGAGAAATGATTAAAATAAGAAAGGGAAAGATAAAGGCGAACAAAATCGCCATCACTCCCATCGACAGTTCTCCGATTACCCATACGCGGTCACCGACTTGATAAGCTCCAGCATTGATATCTGTTACATCAATCATCTTTTCTTTGGTATCAGCAGAAGTGCAATGTCCCTTGACACTACACGAAGAGCATGCTGAAGTCTGGACAATCCTCACCTGAAGATAAGAACCGTTTATGCTTTCCACAATACCTTGATGTCTTATAGTATTCGCCATTTTGCAAAGTGTGCATTACAAATTGCGGCAAATTTACGCATTATTTGTGAACTGCAAACCATTCCCCTCTATTTTCTGTGAACGCAAACATGCTTTTTCCTTTTTTTTGCGGTTTTTCTTTATTTTTTCCATTGAGAAACATAAAAAACGCCCCGTTGTCATCCAACCGGGCGCTTTTTTTTGAATATTAACGATGTATCTGGTTACCATTTGTAATTAATGCCAAAGCTCAATAATTCTTTCACCTGGAAATAACTATTACCCTCTGTAGGCTTTGAACTATCATCGAAACGGGCGTGTACATAGAGTTTAGTAGATAAATAACGGTTTAATACAAAATTCACAGTGTTTTCCCACTCAATGCGAGTCCACTCATAACTGGTTTGGAAGTCCAGACGAGAATCCAACACGATGGAAGGAATAATTTTCCATGATAAAGTAGGCTGAATTTGAGAACCGAAGTTATGCTTTACGCTCTGTCCTTCTTCCAAACCGAACTTTACTTCATTCACTTCTTTGTTTCCGACATAACGCATCATGTGGGTTAAAGGAGCTATAAAGACAGAAAGAGTAAACTTTTCCTTTTTAAGTTTATAGTCCATACCAATACTGGTTGCCCAATCTGCCGGAGCAAAGAAAGCAGAAACAAGCTCTTCGTTATTGGCCTTGTATCCGTGACAGAACTGTGTCTTAAATTCTGTAGATACGGTATAGTACCATTTAGAAGCAGCCTGAATACCTAATTTACTATATAAACGGAGTTGGTCCGTGCTTACTAAATAGTCATGAAATTTATCCGAAGGTGTAGAACTTAATCCTAACTTTGCATCCAATAAATTTTCCCATTGTATTTTCTCGCGGTCATTATAATTAGCAAATAACTGAAGATTGGCAAGTACAGCATTGGTACTTTCACCTCCTTTATACCAGTTATCTGAAATATAGTTCTGAGTAATTTGCAAAGAGCCGTTTCCGCCTGTCACCCACCAATTGGGTTTATGAATGATAACTTCAGCATCACCTTTCACACCTGCCATGTCTTCACGTCCGAACAATTTTACGACAGAGGGTTTGGAAGATATTTCTTGTTCAATATCATCTCTGAACACCTTTCCTTTCATGACTTCTTCCTCGGTTCTTACCACTAATTTCGGATAATGCACATAGGTATTCAACAAAGTACGGTCTACAATCTGATTGGCCCGTTCTTTTACTGTGAAATCCTGTGAATTGATAGGTAGCAATTCAGCAGTCAATGCAGAAACTGTATCTGGCTTCTGAAAAGTCCAATTCAGCTTTGTGATACGTTCCATCGGAGCGTAATAATATGTAAGAGGAAGAAATAATCTGTAATAGTCAGGATTGGTGGGAATATATCTTTCGGGAGTAGAAAGATCATTCAAATAATTTAAGATTCCGAGTTTTTTTTCATACAATATAGAGACTGTATCCATCTTATATTGAGAGCCAACCGGCTTCAATTTAAGAATTAAATACTCTTTCAAAACATCCGACAAAGTATCTTTGTGCACTGTCGTCTCTGACTTAATATTAATTAAAGTGGGTTCTATCGTATCCTGCGCCATCATCGACGAAGAAAACACCACGGCAAGTACCCAAAAGGTAATCCTTTTATTTCTCATAATGTCCAATATCTATGATTCGAGTGCAAATTTAATCTAAAATATTTAGAAAACATAATAAGCCTAAAAATTATATTTCAAACTTCATTTGAAGCCTGTGAGCACCCATTCGCAAAGCTAAAAAAGTGTGTTTAAATGAGAGTGAATGGAAGGATACCTCTATTGAAATCGTATTTTTTAATAATTGTTTCACCGAAAGCTTCTGTACTTCTTCTTTTTTTTATAATTTTGCGCTTTTTAAGTCCGTGATCCATCAACGGATACCTTCATTATATTTATGGTATTACAACAAATTAAAAAAACAATATAGTTGTGGGAGAAACAAAGTATATTTTCGTCACCGGTGGCGTTGCCTCTTCTTTAGGTAAAGGCATCATCGCATCTTCCATCGGTAAATTGCTGCAAGCAAGAGGTTACAAAGTAACCATCCAAAAATTTGACCCGTACATCAATATCGACCCGGGCACACTAAACCCTTATGAACACGGAGAATGCTATGTAACAGTAGATGGACACGAGGCTGACCTCGACCTGGGACATTATGAACGTTTTCTTGGCATTCAAACAACTAAAGCCAACAACATTACAACCGGTCGTATCTATAAGAGCGTTATAGACAAGGAACGCCGGGGTGATTACTTAGGAAAAACCATCCAAGTGATTCCTCATATCACAGACGAAATCAAACGTAACGTCAAATTATTAGGAAATAAATATAAATTCGACTTCGTAATTACCGAAATCGGTGGTACGGTAGGTGACATCGAATCTCTTCCATATTTAGAAAGTATCCGCCAGTTGAAGTGGGAATTGGGTAAAGACGCTCTTTGCGTACACCTTACTTATGTACCCTACCTCGCTGCCGCCGGTGAATTGAAAACCAAGCCCACCCAACACTCCGTAAAAGAGTTACAAAGTGCCGGTATTCAACCAGACCTTATTGTACTTCGCACAGAACATGAACTAACTACAAGCCTGCGCAAAAAAGTAGCCCTTTTCTGCAATGTAGATGAAAATGCTGTTGTACAAAGCATCGATGCTCCTACCATCTATGAAGTACCTATTTTGATGCAGGCACAGGGATTGGATGTAACGATCCTAAAAAAGATGGGCTTACCCGTTGGCGATACCCCGGGATTAGGTCCTTGGCGTGTTTTCCTTGAACGTCGTCACAAAGCTGAAGACACCGAACCGATACATATCGCATTGATCGGTAAATATGACTTGCAAGATGCTTATAAATCAATCCGTGAGGCTCTTTCGCAAGCCGGAACTTACAATGACCGCAAGGTATCGGTAGATTTCGTAAACAGTGAAAAGCTGACAGATGAGAATGTAGGTGAAGCTCTGAAAGACATGGCTGGAGTCTTGATTGGACCAGGCTTTGGCGAACGTGGCATCTCCGGCAAGTTTGTAGCAATCAAATACGCACGTACACATGATATTCCGACATTTGGTATCTGTTTAGGTATGCAATGCATGGCCATTGAATTTGCTCGTAACGTACTAGGATATACCGACGCTAATTCACGCGAAATGGACGAAAAGACTCCGCATAATGTAATCGACATCATGGAAGAACAAAAGTCCATTACAAATATGGGAGGTACCATGCGTTTGGGCGCTTACGAATGTGTCTTGCAGGAAGGAAGCAAAGCATACGAAGCTTACGGAACAGAACATATTCAGGAGCGTCATCGTCACCGTTATGAATTCAATAATGCATACAAGGACGAATACATAGCAGCCGGCATGAATTGCGTAGGTGTAAATCCCGAATCAGACTTGGTAGAGATTGTTGAAATTCCGAAACTGAAGTGGTACATTGGTACGCAGTTTCATCCGGAATACACCAGTACCGTATTGCAACCGCATCCGTTGTTCGTAGCGTTTGTGAAAGCAGCCATTGAAAATGCGACTGAGAAAAAGTAAATTCAATCATCAATCATAAATAATAAAATTGTAAATAAATATACATGGATAAAAACACCATTACTGGTCTTGTTCTGATAGCGATTCTGTTAGTTGGATTCAGTTTTTTCAGCCGTCCGAGCCAAGAGCAACTAGAAGCACAACAACGCTATTACGACTCTATTGCCCAAGTACAACAACGGGAAGAAGCTTTGAAAGCTAAATCTGAAGCAGCTTTAGCGAATGAGAGAGAAACTGAAACGATTGATTCAACGGGTCTCTTCTTTGATGCGCATCAGGGAACTAGTTCACAGGTTACTCTTCAGAATAACTTGGCAGAGATAAACATAGATACGAAAGGTGGACGCATCACTTCGGCTACCCTGAAAGAATACATGAGCCAAGATAAAAAGACTCCTGTAACCTTGTTCGACAGTGAGAATGCTTCCATGAATTTCCTTTTCTATAATAAGAAAGAGACTATTCAGACAGAGGACTTCTACTTTACTGCCTTGAATCGTACCGACAGTACAGTCACCATGCGTTTGTCGGCAGACCCTGCCAGCTACATTGATTTCATTTATGCCATGCATCATGATAGTTACCTGATAGATTTTACTATTCAGGCAATTAATATGGAAGGCAAGTTGGCCGCTACCACTAATTACGTAGATATTGAGTGGACGCAACGTGCCCGTCAGATTGAAAAGGGATATACTTTTGAAAATCGTTTGTCCGAACTGACCTATAAGATAGCTGGAGAAAGTACGGACTATTTATCTGCCAGCAAGAATGACGAAAAAGAGATTCCTGAACGTCTGAACTGGATTGCTTTCAAGAATCAGTTCTTTTCTTCTATATTCTTGGCTGATGCCAATTTTGAGAAGTCCAAACTTATTTCTCAAACGGAACCCCAAGGAAGCGGCTACATCAAAAATTATTCTGCCGAAACAAGCACTAAGTTTGATCCGACAGGAAAAGAAGCCACACAACTCTATTTCTATTTCGGCCCTAACCACTACAAGACTCTGACAGCTCTTGACAAAGGACGCGCCGAGAAATGGGAGTTGAATCGTCTGGTATATTTAGGATGGCCGGTTGTCCGTCAAATCAACCAATGGTTTACTATCAACATTTTCGACTGGTTATCCGGTTGGGGATTAGGAATGGGTATCGTACTGTTGCTGATGACGTTGATTGTAAAAATCGTAGTATTCCCGGCCACTTGGAAGACTTATATGTCATCTGCCAAGATGCGTGTATTGAAACCGAAAATCGACGAGATCAACAAGAAGTATCCTAAGCAGGAAGATGCTATGAAGAAGCAGCAGGAAGTGATGGGATTATATAATCAATATGGAGTCAGCCCAATGGGGGGTTGCTTGCCCATGCTGATACAATTTCCAATCCTGATGGCGTTGTTTATGTTTGTGCCAAGTGCGATTGAACTCCGCCAACAGAGCTTTTTATGGGCCGATGACCTTTCTACCTATGATGCGTTTATAAACTTCCCGTTCCATATTCCGTTCTTGGGCAGTCACCTCAGTTTATTCTGCTTATTGATGACTGCAACCAATATTCTGAATACGAAGTACATGATGCAACAACAAGATACAGGTGCCAATCCTCAGATGGCTGCTATGAAATGGATGTCTTATCTGATGCCCATTATGTTCTTGTTTGTATTGAATGATTATCCTTCCGGCTTGAACTATTATTATTTCATCTCTACCTTGATTAGTGTCGTAATTACGATCATCATGCGCAAGACCACTAACGAAGAAAAGCTCCTTGCACAATTAGAGACTAACAAGAAAGATCCGAAGAAAACAAAAAAGACCGGATTTGCAGCTCGTCTGGAAGCAATGCAAAAGCAACAAGAACAGATGATGAAGGATAAGCAGAATAAAAGATAACCTATTTGTTCAAGATAAACTTTCATTGAAAGCCGGACAATGTACATTGCCCGGCTTTTTTATCCTTTACAAATAAAAAGTATTCATAGACTCAAACTTATATATGCAAACTAAATATACCTACAAAGAAATCTGGCTTATTACCTACCCTATCCTTATCAGTCTGATTATGGAACAAATGATAGGTATGACAGACACTGCCTTTCTGGGGCGTGTAGGCGAAGTTGAATTGGGTGCATCTGCTATTGCCGGCGTATTCTATATGGTCATCTTCATGATGTCTTTTGGCTTCAGCATTGGAGCACAGATTCTGATGGCACGGCGCAATGGGGAGAAACAGTATAAGGAAATAGGCAACTTGTTCTATCAAGGCATTTATTTCCAGATAGGATTGGCTGCTGTCATGTTCTTGCTCTCTTATAGTTTTTCTCCGATTATCTTGAAGCGAATTGTCTCTTCAGAACATATATACGAAGCAGCCACCAGTTACCTTTACTGGCGTGTGTTTGGCGCATTCTTTTCATTTAGTGGCATCTTATTCCGTGCTTTCTTCCTTGGAACAACCCAAACCAAAACGTTGACTTTGAACTCTATTGTCATGGTTTTGAGTAATATCATATTCAACTACATACTTATTTTTGGGAAGTTAGGCTTGCCGGCACTCGGCATTGCAGGAGCAGCTATCGGCTCTTCTATGGCTGAACTCGTATCGCTAATCTTTTTCATCTTTTACACGCGCTATCGCGTTGACTGCCATAAATATGGCTTAGACCGGATTCCTAAATTCAACCTCAAGGTGCTAAAGAATATGTTGAACGTATCATTCTGGACGATGATACAAAACTTCTTATCCTTGTCCACTTGGTTCTTATTTTTCCTTTACGTGGAGCACTTGGGCGAACGTTCGTTGGCGGTCACCAACATTGTACGCAACGTTTCCGGTATCTTATTTATGGTACTGATGGCATTTGCTTCTACCTGCGGATCTCTCATCAGTAACCTCATTGGAGCAGGATATGCACAGTACGTTCCCGGCACGATTCGCCAGCATATACGCATTGCCTATATGTTTGTACTGCCACTCGCGCTATTTTTCGTACTTTTTCCTAAACTGATATTGGCCATTTATACCGATTTGCCCGACCTGCAACAAGCCGCTGTGCATTCACTTTGGGTGATGTGCTCTGCTTATCTGCTTATGGTACCTGCCAACATCTATTTCCAGGCTGTTTCCGGTACTGGTAATACTCGTACAGCATTAGGGTTAGAGATGATTACACTAATTATGTATGTCACGTATATCACTTACATTATCTTCTATTTACGAGTCGATGTAGCCTTCTGTTGGACAGCTGAGATGATTTATTCAACATTTATCTTACTCTTTAGCTGGTCTTATATCAAACGCGGAAACTGGCAGAGAAGAAAACTATAATCACTATTTTTTTTATCTTTGCATTTAATTCACTGAAATGAATAATCTATATGAAACAAGTAAATCTATTGCTTATGTCAGCAGCTATGACATTGGCCTCCTGTGGAGGAACTAAAGATGCCGGGCAACCAGATGAAGCAGCGCTTATTGAACGCTCGAACATCCGGATTGAAGGCAAGCGCATGACTCCTGAGGCGTTGTGGGCTATGGGACGTATCGGTGGTGTAGCCGTATCTCCCGATGCCAAACAGATAGCCTACTCGGTAGCTTATTACAGTGTACCGGAAAATAAGAGTAACAACGAACTGTTTGTTATGAACGCAGACGGCAGCGGTCATACCCAACTTACCCGGGATTCCTGGCAAGAAAGTCAGCCCGTCTGGTTCAAAGATGGCAAGAAAATAGCCTTCTTATGCAACGAAAGTGGTAGCAGTCAGGTATGGGAAATGAATCCTGACGGAAGTGCCCGTAAACAAATCACTCAATATGATGGAGATATCGAAGGCTTTTCCTTCTCTCCCGACGGCAAAAAACTGCTTTTTATTACTCAAGTAAAGACCGTAAAAAGTACAGCCGACAAACATCCCGATCTTCCCAAGGCAACCGGCATCATTGTCAATGATCTTATGTACAAACATTGGGATGAATGGGTAACCACTGCACCTCATCCGTTTGTAGCCGATTTTGACGGTAATACCATCCACAATGTGAAAGACATTCTCGAAGGATTGCCCTATGAAAGTCCCATGAAACCTTGGGGTGGCATTGAACAACTGGCTTGGAGTCCGGCTTCAGACAAAGTTGCCTTCACTTGCCGCATGAAGACCGGATTGGCTTATGCCATTTCTACCGACTCAGACATTTACGAATATGATGTAACTAAAGGGGGATTTATCAACCTTTGCAAACAAGATGCAAAAGACTCTGCCGGCACAGTTGAAATGGTCGGTTATGACACCAACCCTCAATATTCTCCGGATGGGAAATACATTGCTTGGCAAAGCATGGAACGTGATGGCTATGAAGCAGACCTTAATCGTCTGTGTGTAATGGATCGCACCAGCGGTGAAAAACGCTTTGTCAGCCAGTCGTTTGAATCTAATGTAGATGCTTTCTTATGGAATAAGGATTCTCAAAGCATCTATTTTATAGGGGTATGGCATGGCGAAACTCAAATTTACAGCATCAACCTTGCTGAACACAACAAACTGACTCAACTTACTGACGGAATGTACGATTATGCATCTCTGGCCCTTTGTGGTGACAAGATGATTGCTAAACGTCACTCCATGAGTATGGCTGATGAGATCTACTCTCTGCCTCTCCATAGTAACAGTGATTTTGCTGAAGCTACTCAATTGACTTTCGAAAACAAGCAGATTTATGATCAGTTGGATATGGGTAAAGTAGAAGCCCGTTGGATGAAAACGACCGATGGTAAACAGATGTTGACTTGGGTTATTTATCCTCCTCATTTTGATCCGAACAAGAAATATCCTACCCTTCTCTTCTGCGAAGGCGGTCCACAAAGTCCGGTTAGCCAGTTTTGGAGCTATCGTTGGAACTTCCAGATTATGGCAGCAAACGATTACATCATCGTAGCTCCCAACCGTCGCGGACTTCCCGGTTTCGGTATAGAATGGAATGAAGCGATCAGCGGTGATTACGGTGGTCAGTGCATGAAGGATTATTTCACTGCTATTGACGAAATGGCCAAAGAATCCTATGTGGACAAAGATCGTTTGGGTTGTGTAGGTGCCAGCTTCGGAGGTTTCTCCGTATATTGGCTTGCCGGACATCATGACAAACGTTTCAAGGCATTCATTGCTCACGATGGCATCTTCAATATGGAAATGCAATACCTCGAAACAGAAGAGAAATGGTTTGCCAACTGGGATATGGGTGGCGCATATTGGGAAAAGAACAACGCTACGGCACAACGTACGTTTGCCAATTCGCCACATAAATTTGTCGATAAATGGGACGCTCCCATTCTCTGCATCCACGGAGAAAAGGATTATCGTATTCTTGCCAACCAAGCAATGTCTGCTTTTGATGCTGCCATTATGCGTGGTGTACCTGCTCAATTACTGATCTATCCAGATGAGAATCACTGGGTATTGAAACCTCAAAATGGTGTTTTGTGGCAACGTACTTTCTTCGAGTGGCTGGATAAATGGTTGAAACCTGCTCAATAATATCGCACTCGTATCGTTGAATACTGTTTGATATTTTCGAACCATCTGTTTCAACGAATAAAACACTTTGTTTCAACAGAGAGTACACTTCGTTTCAACCTATATAACACTTCGTTTCAATAGAGAGAAACAGTTTGTACTCTCTATTGAAACAAAGTGTTCTTTTATGATAAGACAAAGTGTTCAGTGTTATAAACTAACTTATCAGCTTATCGTCTATAAGCAAAAACAACAATACCTATAAGTGGTGCATGTATGATTGTCATCGTAAAATCAAATCATCCCTCAGATATTGAAGACTCCCATTTCCGGGAAAGCAGCTCCTTGTACTGCAAAGCAGATGCCGAAACAAGCGGCACTTACAATCCAAAGAATCACAAGTGTCCATTTTAGACCGGTATTCATGGGCTGCCACTTAAACAACTGACTGAAGATGGCCCATACAAGACTCACCAAAGGAATGCCTACCAGTAAGATACCGGCTATGTACATCACAATAGCAGAGAGTGGTGAAGTCGGAAGCACTACATCAGCCATTGGGAAAAGTGAGATTAAGGCCGCTCCTCCGCCAATAGCTACCATAATTGCCGCGAACAACAGAGCCACAAAGACCACGCCGAACACAAACAATATCGGACTGCAAATAATGGCAAATAACACCAAACAAAGTTTCAGGAGCCAACCGGCAACCATTACAAAAGCATCCCCTATTTTCTGCAGAAAGGTACGAGGCTTGTCAGATTTCATATAATCATTGACTCCATTCGTTACTTTCTCGAAGCCATCGGTCACTGTTTTCCCTATGTTTTCTACTGTAACAGCTTCACCACGCATACTTAACTTTTCTGCTGCCGTACTGGCTTCCGGTATCACCAACCAGCATATAATATAGACCGGTATCAAAGTTCCATAACCGCAGATCAGAATGACCAGCAATAACAAACGGAGCAAAGTAACATCCCATCCCAGATAAGCAGCCAATCCACTGACTACACCCCCCAGCATCTTATTATCCGGATTACGGTAAAGGCGACGACGAGATGAATTTCCATCAGTCGTACTATTACTGTTCCATGAACCTGTTCCATACCCGCTACCGCTGTTTGCATGGCCGGTAGTCGAGCCTTCACTCTCCTCTCCCGGTTCTATATCTTCCGGTTTTCCCATGCGGGCAATTACTTCTTCTACATCCATGATTGTGATTACTTGCGAACCAGCTAAGAGCTTTTCACTAAAGAGTTCGGAAATGCGACGTTCTATGTCATCAACAATTTCTTCTGCACCTGCCTCTCTGCGAAAATGCATTTTTAGATTACTCAAGTAGTTATCCAGAAGGCGATAAGCGTCATCATCTATATTGAAAACCGTTCCGCCCAAGTTTACAGTTAATGTCTTTTTCATTGTTTTATTTTATTTACGATTTTATTATTTAGAGTCTACGATTGAAATTATGCGATACATTTCCGGCCTTAGCTGTGGGCTATGTGGTTCACTGTTTCATTCAATTCCTTCCAAGAAGTTTCCAGCTCGCCGAGAAAGATTTCTCCTTTATCCGTCAATCGGTAGTACTTGCGAGGTGGTCCTTGAGTAGATTCCACCCATTCGTAACTCAAAAGGTCATCATTTTTCAAACGAGTGAGCAACGGATAAAGGGTTCCCTCCACTACAATCAGTTGAGCTTCTTTCAACTTCTGGATAATATCCGAAGCATAAGCCGGCTCTTTGTGAACCAATAGCATGATGCAATATTCAAGCATGCCTTTGCGCATTTGCGACTTTACATTGTTTACATCCATGAGTGTTATTTACTGTTTTATGGTTTGCAATTTACATTTGGCTGCACTCTATTATTCATAGAGTAGCTTCTTTGTATGGCACAAATATATGTATTAGATAAGTACCTTGTATTGCAAAGTACCTTATATTATACATATTTAACGATTTATCTAAAAGAAACATTTCTATATTGCTTCTATCTTATTGTAATAAAGTAGATAAATTAAAGTCCAATTTAATCTTTTGTACTTTCCTTTTGGTATATTAAATCCTTTTCATAAATTTGTTTCAGCCCCTAATCTATTACATAATGGAAATACGAACTATCCAGCATCTGAACACAATCAGAAAAAAGGCAGAAAGTGCATTGCAATTGCGCCAACAAAGCAATGAGACGGTTACCGAGCAATGTTGTGGGTTGGCATGTGGAACAGAACAACTGCAACTCCTAATTTGCGGTGGTACGGGATGCAAAGCTTCCGCCAGCCATGTCATTGCTGAAAAGCTTCAGCAGGCTCTCGAAAACAATCATATTACCGACCGGGTAAACGTAATCACTACCGGTTGCTTTGGGTTTTGTGAGAAAGGCCCGATTGTCAAAATTATCCCTGACAATACGTTTTATACGCAAGTCACCCCCGAAGATGTGGATGAGATTGTTCAGGAGCATCTCATGAATGGGCGAAAAGTAGAACGCTTGCTTTATATAGACCCGAAGACAAACAACACCGTCAGTGATTCCAAACACATGGATTTTTATCGGAAACAATTGCGCATTGCCTTACGCAACTGTGGCTTTATCGACCCTGAGAAGATTGAAGAATACATAGGTCTGAATGGATATATGGCCTTGGCAGACAGCCTTCTGCATAAAAGTCCGGAAGAGGTGATTCATGTCATTAAATGCTCCGGACTGCGCGGTCGTGGCGGAGGTGGGTTTCCCACCGGAAAGAAATGGGAACTTGCCGGTAAACAACAATCTGACATAAAATATGTGGTATGTAATGCGGATGAAGGCGACCCCGGCGCCTTTATGGACCGTTCCATCATGGAGGGCGATCCTCATTCCATTATAGAGGCAATGGCTATCTGCGGTTATGCCATTGGTTCTTCCAAAGGGTTGGTCTATATTCGTGCTGAATATCCTCTTGCCATCCAACGCTTGAAAATTGCCATTGCGCAAGCACGTGAATATGGACTATTAGGTCAGCACATCTTCAACACAGATTTCAGTTTTGATATTGAAATTCGTTACGGTGCAGGGGCTTTCGTCTGTGGTGAGGAAACCGCCCTCATTCATTCGATGGAAGGTAAACGTGGAGAACCTACTCTAAAACCACCTTTCCCCGCGGAATCGGGGTATCTGGGCAAACCTACCGATGTCAACAATGTGGAGACGCTCGCCAATATTCCCATCATACTGACCAAAGGTGCCGACTGGTTCTCTTCTATCGGTACGGAGCATTCCAAAGGGACGAAAGTCTTTGCATTGGCAGGAAAAATCAATAATGTAGGTCTGATCGAAGTTCCAATGGGAACTACATTGCGTGAAGTGATTTATGAAATTGGAGGAGGTATTCAGGGCGGGAAAAAGTTTAAAGCAGTGCAAACCGGAGGACCTTCGGGTGGCTGCTTGACGGAAAAACATCTGGATACTCCCATCGATTTCGACAACCTGCTTGCCGAAGGTTCCATGATGGGCTCCGGGGGCATGATCGTGATGGATGAAGAGGATTGCATGGTATCTGTGGCACGTTTTTATTTAGACTTTACTGTAGAGGAGTCTTGCGGGAAATGCACCCCTTGCCGTATTGGAAACAAACGGTTACTGGAAATTTTAAACAAGATTACCGAAGGACGAGGAACTGAAAAGGATTTAAGAACTCTGTCCGTTCTGGGGCAGGTCATCAAAGATACAGCCCTCTGTGGATTGGGACAAACTTCACCTAACCCGGTGCTCTCTACTCTCAATAACTTCAAGGATGAATATCTGGAACATGTAAAAGATAAAGTGTGCCGTGCCCGACAATGCAAATCGCTACTCACCTACACCATCCATCCGGAGTTGTGTACTGGTTGTCACCTTTGCTTCAAGTATTGTCCGGCCGATGCCATTAGAGGGGATGTACGCAAACCGCACATCATCAATCCCGACAAATGTATTAAATGTGGCATGTGCATGGCACGCTGCAAGTTCAAAGCTATTAATGTTTGCTAAAACCTTACTGCTATGGAAGAAAAACAAATAACCTTGCAAATAGACCGACATTACATTACCGTGTCTGAAAATGCGACCATTCTGGAGGCTGCCCGGAAAATCGGTATCGATATACCCACCCTATGTCATATAGATTTGAAAGGAACTTGTGTCAAAAACAATCCAGCTTCCTGCCGCATCTGTGTCGTGGAAGTGGAAGGACGTCGTAACCTGGCTCCTGCATGTGCCACACGCTGTACGGAAGGGATGGTGGTGCGCACCAGTACTCTGCGCGTAATGAATGCTCGCAAGGTTGTGGCCGAATTGATTCTTTCGGATCATCCGAATGACTGTCTCACTTGTCCGAAATGCGGTAACTGTGAATTGCAAACCTTGGCACTACGCTTCAACATTCGTGAAATGCCTTTTAATGGTGGCGAACTTTCTCCTCGAAAACGGGAAGTGACTTCCTCCATTGTGCGCAACATGGATAAATGTATCTTCTGCCGGCGTTGCGAGAGTGTATGCAATGATTTGCAGACCGTAGGCGCATTGGGAGCCATCCGCCGTGGTTTCAACACCACCATTGCACCGGCTTTCGACAAGATGATGACAGATAGTGAATGTACTTACTGTGGCCAATGCGTAGCTGTTTGCCCCGTAGGCGCATTGACAGAACGTGATCACACCAATCGTTTGATAGAAGACTTGTCTAATCCAAACAAAGTGGTTATTGTACAAACAGCCCCTGCCGTACGTGCTGCCTTAGGTGAAGAGTTCGGATTACCTCCCGGCACGCTGGTGACCGGAAAGATGGTGTATGCTTTGCGGGAATTAGGGTTTGACTATGTGTTCGATACAGACTTTGCCGCCGATCTCACGGTTATGGAAGAAGGTTCTGAAATCTTAAACCGATTGACTCGGTATATGTCAGGGGATCAATCTGTCAGACTACCCATCCTGACCTCTTGCTGCCCGGCTTGGGTGAATTTCTTCGAGCATCATTTTCCCGACCTGCTTGACATTCCTTCTACGGCACGTTCGCCGCAACAGATGTTCGGCTCTATTGCCAAAACCTACTGGGCAGAAAAGATGGGGATACCACGAGAAAAGTTAGTAGTAGTATCCATCATGCCCTGTCTGGCCAAAAAGTATGAGTGTGACCGAGATGAGTTCAAGACCCATGGTAATCCGGATGTGGATTATTCGATATCTACCCGCGAACTGGCTCGTCTCATCAAACGTGCCAACATAGGATTCACCCTGCTGACGGATAAAGAATTTGATCAACCTTTAGGTACATCAACCGGTGCGGGAGTCATCTTTGGTACAACCGGTGGGGTCATGGAAGCCGCCCTACGTTCTGTTTATGAAATTTATACGGGGCGTAGTCTGGAGAATGTTAATTTTGAGCAAGTACGTGGACTTTCCGGAGTGCGACGAGCTACCATTGATCTGAATGGTTTTGAATTAAAAGTGGGAATTGCCCATGGATTGGGAAATGCACGCTATCTACTGGACGATATCCGCAACGGACGCAATGAATATCATGTGATTGAAATCATGGCGTGTCCCGGAGGATGTATAGGTGGAGGTGGTCAGCCACTACATCATGGAAATTCGGAAGTGCTGTATGCGCGAGCCAATGCCTTGTATCGTGAAGACGCCAACAAACAGCTACGCAAATCGCATGAAAATCCGTATATCAAAACAGTATACGAAGAATATTTAGGAAAACCATTAAGTGAAAAGGCTGAGCACTTGTTGCATACCCACTATTTCAATAAGTCCATTGATTAATCCATTAAAAAAGAAGAACTATGTCAGATCTCAGATTAGCTTGTGATATTGCCGAACAAGTGAGTGCCATCTGCGACAAGCACGGTAACCAACCGGGCGAACTTATCAATATACTGCACGAAGTTCAGCACCTACAAGGATATTTACCGGAAGAGATTCAACGCCTCATTGCTTCCAAACTATCCATACCGGTCTCGCGCGTATATGGTGTAGTGACGTTCTATACCTTCTTTACCATGACTGCCAAAGGGAAGTATCCAATTTCCGTATGTATGGGCACAGCCTGCTACGTACGAGGATCGGAAAAACTGCTCGAAGAATTTAAGCGTGTACTGGGCATTGAAGTTGGGGAGACAACACCGGACGGCAAATTCTCCTTAGACTGCCTACGCTGTGTAGGTGCCTGTGGCTTGGCCCCCGTTGTGATGATAGGAGAAAAAGTATATGGACGGTTACAGCCGATTGATGTGAAAAGGATACTGGACGAGTTGGAGGGGCAGTAACTTTTCACGAATCATTCACCACTATTTTATCAAGTATCCCGGTCAAACAGGCAATGGCAACCCCGTAGTTCGTCATAGGAATATTCTGTCCACGTGCCTGACTGATTCGGCTAAGCACATACTTCCGGTTGAACATACAAGCACCGCAATGAATGATGAGATCGTATCCGGAGAGGTCCTTGGGGAAATCACTTCCCGATACTAAATCAATTTGCAGATTTTTACCGATACGTTGCCGCAACAGATGGGGAATTTTGACTCTGCCAATGTCTTCTGTCAGTGGAGCATGCGTACAAGCTTCGGCAATTAACACATGCGACTGTTCTGTCAATTTGTGAATGGCTGATGCACCTTCCACAAAATAGTTGATATCTCCCTTGTATGCAGCAAAAAGAACGGAAAAAGAAGTAAGAAGACTCTCCGCCGGTTTCTGTTGATAGACCAGGGAGAATGCCTGAGAGTCTGTAATAATGAGTTTGGGTGGTTGAACAAGAGCTTTTAGTATATCCTCTAATTTATCTGTGGTACAACTCATTACCAGACATTTTTTGTCTAATAATTCTCGTATGGTTTGTACTTGGGGAAGAATCAGGCGTCCTTTAGGTGCTTGAATATCCTGTGGCATCACTAACAAAACAACATCTCCCTCTTTCACCAATCCACCTGTAATAGTTTGCTCACCAAAGTCTTCCGGAAGCTTCTCCAAAATGGCTTGGAATACGTCTTGAATGCCGAGTCCCATTTTAGCGCTGACAAGGATAGGCTGTTGTCCGCAGTTCTCTCTGAGGAGACAAGCTTGTTGTTCTATATCAATGAGGATATCTGTTTTATTCAGAATCAGCACCACAGGAATTTCATGTTGGGCTAACAGAGCCATCCACTCTTGTTCCTCTTTTCCTCCATCTTCACAAAGGAGCAAGGCGACATCCGTCTTTTCAATTGTTTTCAAAGTACGCGCAATGCGCATGCTTCCTAATTCTTCCTGATCATCATCAAAGCCCGGAGTATCTATGAAGAGACAGGCACCCAGAGGATGCACTTCCATGGCTTTCGATACAGGATCGGTTGTAGTACCGGGAGTAGCCGATACAAGAGCGATATCTTGTCCGGTCAAAGCATTGATAAGACTGGACTTGCCGCTATTTCGTCGTCCGAAGAGGGCAATATGCAAACGATTGGCATGAGGGGTTCTAAAATCTGAAGTCTCTTTTTCCATTCTCTATTTCTTGCAAATTTCTGATAGCAATCTCTTTTATTTTAGGATTGGGGATGTGTTCTATCTCTTCACGAATCAAGCGTATCCCCTTCTCACGAGTATCTGTGGATGCATAATCCTGCAAATATTCTTTCAACGTCATCAAAGCATTGGGCTGGCAACAGTTTGCTATCTGACCACGTTTCACAAGCGACATAAAGCGATCACCGGTGCGTCCTTCACGATAACAAGCCGTGCAGAAGCTGGGTATGTGGCCGAGGTCGAGAAGCCAGTTAACTACTTCATCCAAGGTGCGACGGTCGCTTACATCGAATTGAGCGGAATTCTCTGCTTTACCCTCCGGCACAGAATACCCTCCAACGCTGGTACGTGAGCCCCCACTGATTTGAGAAATACCCAGTTCAAGAACTTTACGGCGTACAGCTTCCGACTCACGGGTAGAGATAATCATACCTGTATAAGGTACGGCAATGCGGGTTACAGCAACAATTTTACAAAACATCTCGTCCGAAATGGCATTTGGGAAGTCTTGTGTGGAGATGTCATCTGCCGGACAAATTCTCGGGACGCTAACGGTGTGTGGCCCTACTCCAAAGGTTGCTTCTAAATGTTCAGCATGCATCAGCAAGCCCACAAAGTCGTAACGATACGTATTCAATCCAAACAATACCCCTATGCCTACATCATCTATCCCGCCTTCCATAGCACGATCCATTGCCTCAGTATGATAAGCGTAATTGCTCTTGGGGCCGCTGGGATGTAATGCTTCATAGTTTTCTTTGTGATAAGTCTCCTGAAAAAGAATGTAGGTACCAATGCCTGCATCCCTCAATCGGCGATAATTTTCTACCGTTGTTGCAGCAATGTTCACATTGACTCTGCGAATAGCTCCATTCTTGTGATGAATGCTATAAATAGTCTGAATAGATTCCAATACATACTCAATCGGATTGTGTCGGGGATCCTCACCAGCCTCCAGTGCCAGACGCTTATGTCCCATATCCTGAAGCGCAATTACCTCCTTCCGTATCTCTTCCTGTGTCAGTTTCTTACGAGCTATGGTGCGATTTTTAGCATGATAAGGGCAATAGACACAGCCATTCACACAATAATTAGAAAGATATAGTGGGGCAAACATCACGATACGATTGCCATAAAACTTCTGTTTGATTTCTTTTGCCAGATGGAAAACACGTTCCATCAAATCAGGCTCATCGCACTCCAATAGCAAAGTAGCTTCTCTATGCGAAAGCCCTTGGCACAAAGCTGCTTTCTCAATCAAGCTTTCTATCAACGGTCGATTATTACGATTCATCCGGGCATACTCCAAAGTGGCCTGTATCTCCTGATGGTCGATAAATTCTTCCGCTTGTTTTGATTTTATATTATACATGATGAAAATAATGATTAGTGGTTATAATCTCCTCTTTCTTTCGAGATCTCATAACCAATTCGTTTCAACCTTTCTTCCAACTTCATCAGTCCTTCGGCAGCTTCGGCACCCAATGAGGCTTTGTTGTCGTATAAGGAATATTTTTTTCGTTGCGACTGCGGAGAAAGATTGGGCATCACTACATTTGCTCCGGCAAGAATGCCCCGCTCTCTTCCTTCGGGAGCAAGTGTTGCCAATGCAGTAGTAGAAGGAATCAGTGCGGTAGGATGCATCAATCGAAAGATAGAAAGCAACTTTAAAGTCAACTCCATACTTCCGGCTGGGTACGTCGCAAACGGTGTATCGTGATGCGGCAAGAAAGGGCCAATTCCAATCATCTCCGGCTGCAATCTTTCCATATAAAGTACATCTTTCACCAAGTGATCAATTGTTTGCTGGGGACTACCTATCATAATTCCCGTTCCAACCTGGTAACCGATTTCCTTGAGCCAGTCCAAACATTGTAACCGGCGGGTCAGTGACATTCCCTTTGGATGAAGCTTACGGTAATGCGTTTGATCACAAGTCTCATGTCGCAGTAAGTAGCGATTGGCACCAGCTTGGAAGAAACGTTCGTAAGTTTCACGTGACTTCTCACCCAGCGATAGGGTAATGGCACAATCAGGAAAAGTCAAACGAATAGCGGCAATTACTTCTGTAAGCCAATCATCCTTCACTTCCGGAAATTCACCTCCTTGCAACACAAAAGTGCGGAACCCGAGTAGATATCCCTCCTGACAGCAGGCTATGATTTCCTCGTGCGTCAACTCGTAACGAGGAAGATTTCTGTTTCCTTTCCGTATTCCGCAGTAATAGCAATTGTTACGACAACGATTTGTGATCTCTATCAATCCACGAATAAAAACCCGATTGCCAAAATGCACATGCGCCACTTCTTGAGCCTGCTTTTGCAAATATTGAAGAGAGTCCACCTCCTCACAAAGCAAAAGTGCTTTGTATTCGTCAGCACTCAATCTCCGCTCTTGTCGCAATTTATCAATCAAGTTCTTCATAGACTATTATAAAATTGAAAAATTTGCTATAGTACACCTTCATTCGGTACGGTTGTTTTCAAGTCTCAGCTTTCTATGTTTTCGTTAATAAGTCTTCTCTTGTTTCGTCAATTCTTGTTGCAACTGACGTTTGCCGGCAGCAATCTCATTATGTGCACAAGGTCCGGTTATACAACCTCCCTCGCAGGCCATCACTTCAATAAACTGTCCCGGAGCCTTGCCCGATTTAGCATATGCTCGCAAAGCACCGATTGTCTTTTTATCAAGATTAGCTACTTGAACCGCATTGATTTTATCCGCCTCTTCTTTTAGATAAGCTTTGACAGCTCCCATTACGCCGCCTGCTTGTGCAAAGCCATGAGCTTCGCGTACAGAGGTATATGACATCGCATACGGTGAAGATTGTTCTAATCCAATATTCATTCCTGCCAAAACAGAGCCTATTTCCTCGAAAGTCATCACAAAATCTACCGCTTCATCTAGTTGGGCTTCTTTACGCTTAGCCACACAAGGACCAATAAACACGACTTTCCCATCCGGATGTTTTTCTTTGGCAAGGCGGGCCGTATAATACATCGGTGAACCTGTTCCTGAAACGAAAGGTTTCATGGCGGGAACGTGTTTATTTACCAATTCGATATAAGCCGGGCAACAAGAGGTCGTCATAAACTTTTGTCCTTCTTCTAATTTTTCAATCAGTTCGTGTGCTTCGTTGCTGACAGTATCCATAGCTCCCTGGGCGACTTCTATCACATCTGCAAATCCTACAGCTTTCAACGCACCATATACCTGCTCAATAGATGATTTAAATTGTCCCAAGATGGAGGGTGCTACAATGGCTATCATTTTTTCTCCTTTACGGATTCGATGCAAGACATCAAAGACTTGTGATATTTCGAAGATTGCCCCAAACGGACAAGCATTCAAGCATTTACCGCAATAGATACATTTACTTTCATCGATGTGTTCGATTCCTTTCTCATCTTTGCTAATAGCTTTCACAGGGCAAGCTTCTTCGCAGGGTACTGGAATGTAAACGATGGCATGATACGGACAACTCTTTTGACAAATGCCACAGCTGATGCACGTGTCATGATCGATCCATGCCTGACCACTCTCTTTCACATGTACCGCTTTCTTAGGGCAATTAGTTTGGCAACTACGAGCTGTACATCCACGACATAAATTCGTAATTTCATAATTAATCTGCACGCAAGCCGAACAAGCTTCGTCTATCACACACATGATATTATCTTTCGGCTGCCCCTTTTCTGCCCGTTCCAAGGCACGAACAGCATATTCTGACAACAGAGTCAACTCATCTGTCTCATCCTCCATATCGAGTCCTAACAAAGGCAGTGATTTATATTTCCACACCGCACGTTCTTTATGTACGCAACAACGTCCGGCATGTTTGGATCTTCTCGGACTCAGTTCAATAGGTAGACGGTCAATCTTGTTTACAAGCTCTTGGTCGTTCCACAGTTTTACCAGTTCTTTGAGCAGCCTGTGGCGAACAATCATAATATTGTTTGTAAATGCCATAAATAGTTAGAAAAAATTAATTAGATTATAACATTTGCAAAGATAGTGATTGTTTTGTAATTGACATAAAAAGTATAACTTTGTAGTTCTAACAAATGAAAGGTTACAGATATGTTTACCCTAAGAAAAGCCACTTTAGATGATTGCGAACTGATACAAAAACTCGCTCAGCAAATATTTCCTGTCACTTATCAGGAAATTCTCCCGACTGAACAAATAGAGTACATGATGGAATGGATGTATTCTTTGGAAAATATCCGCAAACAAATGGAAGGAGAAGGTCATGTTTACCTTCTGGCTTATGAAGAGTGTGAAGCGGCAGGATATGTATCTGTACAACTCCAAGGAGAAGATGTATTTCACCTGCAAAAGATTTACGTACTCCCCTCCTATCAAGGAGCACACTGTGGTAGTTTTCTGTTTCGAGAGGCTCTAAAATATATGAAGGAAGTGCATCCTGAGCCCTGCTTTTTGGAATTAAACGTGAACCGACACAACAAAGCATTGCAATTCTATGAATACATGGGGATGAAGAAGTTGAGGGAAGGTGATTTCCCAATTGGAAATGGATATTATATGAATGATTACATCATGGGAATGGAAATCTGATCCAGACAAAAGAAAGGGCTGCGCAGTTTGAGAACTCTACTCATAACCTGGCGCAGCCCTTTTATCATTTAGTTTATTATTCTATTACTTTGCTACCTTTTCCAGCCACTTCAGCATAAACAGCATTGTGAACATAGAAATACAGCATGCAACAACGAATACTGTCCATGTCATCCAGATAGGAATACTTTCATAAAGGACAGCACCAATCACTAACAATTGATTGCCAATAGCAGTGGCGCCAAGCCATCCTCCCTGCATGATACCTTGGTATTTAGGAGGAGCTACTTTGGATACAAATGATATACCTAACGGAGAGATATACAATTCTGCGATTGTCAAGATTAAATAAGTGATCATCAGCAATACAGGAGTCACCTTCACTGGAGAGGTACCCATTGCAATGATATCTTTATGCATCGGTAAGTTACCCAAATAAGAACCAACAGCCATTACCAGGAAAGCAGTAGCTGCAATACCCATACCAATAGCAATCTTTTTCGGAGTAGAAGGCTCTTTGCCTCTAGCACGTTGTGCTGCAAAGATAGCCATAATAATCGGGGTCAAGAACACCACAAAAAATGGGTTTAAAGACTGGAACAATTCTGCAGAAATGGGCAGACCAAATAGATTCAAATCGGTATATTCCTTAGCAAAATAAGTCAGAGTCAAGCCATTCTGATGGAATGAGAACCAAAAGAAAATTACGATACCAAACACTGCAAATAAAGCATACATACGCTGTTTTACTTCTTGTAGGCTCATTTCTACTACAGTAGCATCAGCTTGTGAAGCAGTTTTTTTACTTGGATCCGGGAATTTATTTTTATTAACGAGGAAGATAACCAATGAAACAAGCATAGCCAAAATAGCCACCCCAAACGCATAATGGAATCCTGTCGTAAATACATTTAAATATTCATTGGCAAAAGCAGTCATGTCGCTGACCGGTGTACCTGAGATCATTGCTTTTGTAGCCAATGTGTTATAAGTTTCAACAGCTTCAGGAGTCAACGTGCCTGCCAAGTGTCCATGACAAAGAGCCGGTAGATCGGCATTATAATTATATCCAAAAGTAGATAACCACCAGTTACGTACACCTACTGCAGCAAACGGAGCAAAAATGGCACCAATATTGATAAACATATAAAATAAAGAGAAACCAGAGTCACGCATATTCGCATATTGCGGATTATCATACATCTGTCCTACTAATGCCTGCAAGTTTCCTTTAAACAACCCATTACCAAATGCAATGACCAGCAACGCCACACAAGTAACGATCAGAAACAGCATTTGGTTAGTCACCGGCGTAGAAGACGGGATAGCTAACATTAAATATCCTACTCCCATCAAAATGATACCGGTTAAAATGGTCCCTTTATAATTACGGGTTTTATCGGCAATGATACCACCTACCAATGCTAAGATATAGATAGAGAAATAGAAGGTTGAATAAATCAGTCCTGCTTCTTTTCCATTCAGCCCGAACTTGGCTTGCAAGAAAAGAACAAGGATAGCCATCATGGTGTAAAAGCCAAAACGCTCACCAAGATTGGATAAAGATGCAGCAACCAGGCCCTTAGGATGTTTGTTGAACATAAAAATAATTTTTTAGAATTAATAATTAGATTGATTTCTTTATATTATTTGCAAATATATACTTTTCAAAGAATATTTCTTGATAAAAAAACAATTACTCGTCAGAAAAGAAGAGATTATTCATTAAAAAGAACACAAACTTCGGCATGTACTTCCTTTATCAAATCTTTGGGATCTAATTTAAGCTGTAAACCGCGTTGTCCCGCACTGATATAAATAAACGGAAACAGAAGGCACGTCTCATGAATATACGTTGGAAAAGGCTTTTTCATGCCGATAGGAGAACAACCGCCACGGATGTATCCGGTTAAAGGAAGCAGTTCCTTCATCGGAATAAGATCACATTTTTTGTTTCCGGAAACTTTAGCTGCCAGTTTCAAGTCGACTTCATGCTCACCGGGAATTACACAGACAAAATACCCGTTTTTATCACCATGAAGGATCAAGGTCTTGAAGACACAATTTATATCTTCCTGCAAACTACCCGCAACGTGTACCGCACTTAAATCACTCTCATCACATTCGTAAGGGATAAGTTCGTAAGCAATCTTGGCTCTATCCAAAAGCCTTGCCGCATTCGTTTTATTAATTTTCATGGTCTCATTTCGTATTCAATTCTTCACGCAAGAACTTTGGAGTATATCCTTTTTTACTCTTAGCTACTTGTTCGGGAGTTCCGAAAGAAAGAAGTTCTCCCCCTCCTTTTCCACCTTCAGGACCCATATCGATAAGGTAATCTGCCATCTTAATCACATCAAGATTGTGTTCAATGACAATAACCGTATTCCCCTTATCTACTAATTTGTTGAGCACATTCATCAATACACGGATATCTTCAAAATGCAGACCGGTAGTTGGCTCATCGAGTATATAAAGCGTTTTACCTGTATCACGTTTAGACAATTCCGTAGCAAGTTTTACACGCTGACTTTCACCACCGGAAAGTGTAGTAGAAGATTGCCCCAACTTAATATAACCTAACCCAACTTCCTGAATCACTTTAATTTTATTCAAAATCTGAGGAACATTCTCGAAGAATTCTACCGCACGGTTGATCGTCATATCCAGTACATCTGCTATGGATTTGCCTTTGAAGCGCACTTCCAATGTTTCACGATTATAACGCTTGCCATGGCACACTTCGCAAGGCACATATACATCCGGCAGAAAATTCATTTCAATCGTCTTGTAACCATTTCCCTGGCACGTTTCACAGCGTCCCCCACTGACATTGAACGAAAAACGTCCCGGTTTATAGCCTCGTATCTTAGCTTCGGGTAAACCTACAAACAAATTGCGGATGTCGGAGAAGACTCCCGTATAAGTGGCAGGATTGGAGCGTGGTGTACGTCCTAAGGGAGATTGATCCACATTGACTACCTTATCAATATTCTCCAATCCTTCCATGCTGTCGTATTCCAACGGATCTTGCAATGAACGATAGAACTTCTGTGAAAGAATAGGCTGCAAGGTTTCATTGATAAGAGTCGATTTTCCACTGCCTGAAACTCCCGTAACGCAAATCAACTTGCCAAGTGGAAATTCTACACTTACGTTTTTTAGGTTATTACCTTTTGCGCCCCGTAATCGCAAACTATGGCCGTTGCCTTTCCGTCGTTTGGCGGGAATTTCAATGACACGTTCCCCATTGAGATATTGAGAAGTCAATGTATGTGTTTGAAGCATCTCACGAGGAGTACCTGCAAATACAACCTCACCACCTAAACGTCCCGCTTTAGGTCCCATGTCAATCACATAGTCGGCAGCAACCATCATGTCTTTATCATGTTCCACTACAATGACTGAGTTGCCTATATCACGCAATTCTTTCAAAGAATGAATAAGGCGCTGATTATCTCGTTGATGCAAACCAATACTCGGTTCATCGAGAATATAAAGTACGTTGACTAATTGTGATCCTATTTGAGTGGCCAATCGGATGCGCTGACTTTCACCACCGGAAAGGCTGACTGCACTACGATTTAGTGAAAGATAGTCCAAGCCCACATCCAACAGAAATTTAAGGCGAGTGCGAATCTCTTTCAAAATTTCAGCGGCAATCTGCTCCTGCTTACCGGTAAGATACTGATCTACATGTATCAACCAGTCATGCAATTCGCTGACATCCATAGAGGCCAATTCATAAATATTTTTATCATGAATTCGATACGAAAGTGCTTCTCTATTCAACTTGGCACCGTGACACTCCGGACAAACGGCAGTTTTAGCAAACTGTTCCGCCCATTTTTGTGCGGTGGCAGAAGCATCTTTTTCCTGCAACATCTGGATATACTTTACCACTCCCTCAAACATCACAAAGTAGTCAGAAGAAGTACCAATCAAACTACTTTTAATCTTGATACGTTCATCAGACCCATAAAGTATTTCATCAATGCCATCATCCGGCAACTCTTTAATCGGAGTTTTTAAAGTAGCTTCGTATTTTTCCAGTAAGGCGGTTATCTGCCAGAAGATCATACTATTTTTATATTTACCTAATGGAGCGATGCCACCTTCCGCAATAGAAAGATCGCGGTTAGGAATCACCTTTTCAATATCGATCTGATTGACGACTCCCAGACCTTTGCATTTGGGGCAGGCACCTTGTGGAGAGTTAAAAGAAAAGTTATGAGGCGCCGGTTCGCGATAGGATAATCCTGTGACCGGACACATCAACTGTTTGCTATAATGGCGTATGTTATCTGCTTGGGCATCCAATATCATCAGCAAACCGTCACCTTGATGCATGGCTGTGGCAACACTTTTTTTCAGTCGTATATCATCCTTATCAGCCACTACTAATTTGTCGATCACTACCTCTACGTCGTGATTTTTATAACGATCGAGTTTCATTCCCGGCAATACTTCACAAATCTTGCCATCTACGCGGACATAGAGATATCCTTTTTTACGAACCTGTTCGAAAAGTTCTTTATAATGTCCTTTTCGACTACGTACCAGCGGAGCCAGAATATAAATACGCTTGTCTTTATAATCTTTCAATATGAGGTCCAAAATTTGCTCTTCGGTATATTTCACCATCTTTTCTCCCGAAAGGTATGAATAAGCTTCACCTGCACGGGCATACAGTAAACGCAAGTAATCGTAAATTTCCGTAGTTGTACCTACCGTAGAACGTGGATTCTTATTAGTTGTCTTTTGCTCTATGGAGATAACCGGACTCAACCCCGTAATTTTATCGACATCAGGACGTTCCAGATTACCTAAAAAATTGCGGGCATAAGCAGAAAATGTTTCAATATAACGGCGTTGCCCTTCGGCAAAAAGAGTATCAAATGCCAAAGAAGACTTGCCGCTTCCGCTAAGTCCTGTAATGACGGTTAAACTATTACGGGGTATTTCCGCATCAATATTCTTCAAGTTGTGCACACGCGCACCATATACATTGATATATTCAGTTTCTTTTTGCATAGCTAATTTCTATTCTTTCACCTATGATTTTGATGTTTCTACAAAACCAAACTGCAAAAATAACGGTTTCTACCCGAATATCAGCCGAAAAGAGCTATTTTTCGGTTTTGAAATGCACAATATTATTTCTTAACGCAATAGGTTGGTTAAAATGATACAATATTCTTAACTTTGCAGCTACTTTGGGAAATTGTAAACATAAACCAACGATTATTAAATGAAAAAGATTAACCGCATTATCTGCTCCTTGTTGCTTGCCGGCGCATGCAGCTATGGTGTAGCACAAGAAAACCAATCTTACTTTTTGCATACAATAGAGAAAGGACAAAGCCTTTATTCCATCGCAAGCATGTATGGCATCAGCCAATCAGATATTATTAAACTGAACCCGGGAAGTGACGAAAAAATATACATCGGACGAGCCCTCCGCATCCCACGTGGAAACGCCAATGTAGAAAAAGAAACGTTCCATACCATCGCAACCGGTGAAACTCTCTATCGGTTAACGGTAAAATACAATGTATCTGCCAAAGCTATTTGCGATGCCAACCCCGGGCTAAGCGCCGAAAACTTCCGTATCGGACAAGTCATCCGCATTCCCTCTTCTACGGAAAACAATGCTGTTAAAACAACTGAAACAACTAATAATAGGGTAAATAACAGCCAGATTCTCGGTCCGGTGCAGCCTCGTTGTCGCGACATGCACAAGGTAAAACGAAAAGAAACCGTATTCAGCATCAGTCGCGAATATGGTATCAGTGAAGCAGAACTGATTGCTGCCAATCCGGAACTGAAAGGTGAAAACAAAATAAAGAAAGGGAGTTTACTATGTATTCCCTACCCTTCTGCTCAAACATCACCCAGTACACAACCCAAGGATATTCCAACAGACAGTGAACTATTCCGTGAGAATAGAAAGGAAACAGAACGCTTCAGCACCATAAAGGCTGCTATTATTCTTCCTTTCTTAGAGGGTGTTTCCAAAGGTGAAGCGGCTCGCATGGTGGAATACTATGAAGGCTTCCTTATGGCTGTAGATAGCTTGAAGCGTACAGGTACTTCCATTGATCTATACACCTATAACTCGGGTCCGGAAACCGCCTCTCTGAACTCCATACTCGGTAAAAACGAGATGAAGAACATGGATATCATCTTTGGTCCTCTATACCAACAGCACATCAGTCCGCTGTCTGATTTTGCCAAGAAAAACGATATTCGTTTAGTCATTCCGTTTACATCAAAGGATAATGCTGTGTTCCGCAATCCAGCCGTTTATCAAATCAATACACCTCAGTCTTATTTGGACTCAGAAGTATATGATCACTTTGTACGCCAATTCCCTCATGCGAATGTAATCTTCCTCGAAGCCAATCAGCAAACGAAAGATAAGATTGATTTCATTAAAGGACTTAAAGAAGAATTGAAGAACCGTTCCATTCCGATGAAAACCCTGAAAGAAGATGCTACTGTAGAGTCTTTGAAAGCTGTATTGCGTGCTGATCGTGAGAATGTTTTCATACCTACTTCCGACAGTAACCTGACTTTAATCAAGATTCTTCCGCAGCTTACACTGTTGGTTCGCGACCAACCCGAAAGCCGTATTCACTTGTTCGGTTATCCGAAGTGGCAAACGTATACCAAGGATCATCTGGATGCGTTCTTTGAACTGGACACCTACTTTTATTCTTCTTTCTATACCAACAACCTGTTGCCTGCCGCAATTAACTTTACCAAAAACTATCGCAGATGGTATGGTAAGGACATGGATGAACGTTATCCTAAATACGGAATGTTAGGTTTCGATACAAGCTATTTCTTCCTGAAAGGTTTGTCACGCTATGGTTCTGAATTCGAAAAGAATATGCAGGAATTAAATCTGACTCCTATTCAAACTGGCTTCAAATTCCAACGAGTGAATAACTGGGGAGGCTTTATCAATAAGAAAGTATTCTTCGTACGCTTCACTAAAAATTATGAATTGATTAAGCTGGATTTCGATTGATATCAGTCAACGATTCACACAGTCTGTATTCATAATCTGTAATTTAAGTAAAAGATGAAACTGAAAACAATTATAGGAGCAATTCTACTGACAGGAGCCTATGTGTTGCCTGCTTGTGCACAAGTAGGCGAACAACGTCATAACCTTGCAGTCGGTATTAATGGAGGAGTCAATCTGAACAGCGTTACGTTCTCTCCCACGGTAAAGCAACAAAACCTGATGGGGATCAATGGCGGCATCACAGCACGCTATATTTCAGAGAAATACTTCAGTATGATTTGCGGTGCACAAGTGGAGGTTAACTTCTCACAGCATGGCTGGGACGAGTATTATGAGGATTACCCTACCATCGGTTATTCCCGCACCATGAATTATGTAGATATTCCTTTTCTGGCGCATCTGGCTTTTGGTAAAGATCGTGGTTTACAATTCTTTATTCACGCCGGTCCACAGATAGGTTTTTTATTGGGTGACAGCGAAAAGATAAGTGGTAATTGGGAAGAAGTACTTGCGAATGGTGCTAATATCGTTACAGAACAACACGGAAAGTCTATTGACAACAAATTTGATTATGGTATTACCGGAGGCGCAGGCATAGAACTGCGTACCAAAGCAGGTAATTTTCTAGTCGAAGGAAGATACTATTATGCTTTATCTGATTTCTACAACAGCAGTAAAAAGGATTATTTCTCCCGTTCTGCACACGGAATTATTACAGCAAAAATCACTTACCTCTTTGATTTGAGAAAATAAGCTCTATTCAATAACCTTATTTATAAAAAAATAGCCCATGCGTTTCAAAACACATGGGCTATTTCATTATCTCAATCTATCCGAAGCTTTCACCATCAATTCATCTCGATAAATAGCACGGAAGGCCAAATAATTCAAGATAATTGATACAGCCGGTAGGCAAAGAGCCCACCCTAATTTGAAAGACATTGCTTCAAGATCACTTTTCAGTACGAACATAAATACAAGGAAAGCGATGTAATAACCCACCAGTAAAACACTGTTGAAGATTGTCATTCGCACTTGCAACATACGGTTACGGAACAAGAAAATGGTACAGAATGCTATAATTGCACTTAGCAATAATAGACCAAATAAGCCCCATGTTGATTGAAAACTTCCATCAGCCATAGATAGGCCCAACGGCTTAAATACATTCTCTGTTATTCCGTCCGCTCCAATAAACGATCCTACAGGCATGCATAAAGCAACTACCAGCAAGATAGCTACTACCAATAAGTAAACGGATTGAATACGTTGTAACATTACTGAAGTTTTTCTTTTTCCTTAGCTGGATTACGGTAGTAAATCTTACCTTCCTCATACTCTTGAGTAGCAATCAAGGTAGGTTTCGGCAATTTTTCATAATAACGGGAAATTTCAATTTGCTCCCGATTCTCGAACACTTCTTCCAAGTTATCATTGTAAGAGGCGAATTCAGCCAGTTTTTTGGAAAGGTCGCTCTTTATTTCAACGCTAATCTGGTTAGAACGCTTTCCAATGATAGCAACGGTCTCATATACATTACCGGTATCCCCACACAACTCCATCATGTCACGATTCACCGTAGTAGTAGGAGCATTTGTCTTTCTGTAATCCATAAATTTTCTATCTAATTTGATTCTCTATATCAATATAAATTCTCTCTAAACTTTAATCTTTCAAAATCTTTTGTGATTCCTTGAATATACGTTCAGCTTCCTTGATGTATTTACTTTCTGGAAATTCATTCTTGAAAGCATAATATTCATCTACAGCCTCGCGGTAACGTTCCGGTTTCTTATCTTCCACACTGTATACCGCCAATTCATATTTAGCGCGTAAAACCAAAACAGAAAGATCTTCACGTAAGTTTGTATAAGGATAATCTTTCAGAGCATTCTGAGCTGTAATCACACAAGCCTGAAAGTTGTTACCCATGTAATTTCCCAGATTATAGTAAAGTTTGGCTGACAGATAATCCTTCATCACCAACTTATCCTGTAATGCGAAAATCATGTTTTGAGCTTCTTCCTTCTTGCCGCTCTGCGGGAAGTACTCCATAAACATCTGTAGCTGTTGGACAGCGGCATAAGTACCCGTTTGGTCAAGGCGTGGCTCCGGAGTATCTAAATACAAAGCTTTACCGGCATGAAAACGTGCCAGCTCAGTAAACGTGCCACGAGGGTACACGTTATAATATTGGATAAATGTCTGTGCGGCGGTTTGATAATCTTTTTGGTTGTAGTAGCTCATGCCCAACATGTAGAGGGATTCTTCTGCTTTATCAGTACCTTTTAGTATGGCAATCAACTCATTAAGCAAAGTTGCAGCACGATTGTACTGTCCTTTTGCAAAGTATGTTTTGGCCGCCTCGTACTTGTATTCATAATCTGTACTTTTCAGCAACTTATTATATTCTCCACACGAGGAGAGCAGCATTGCCGCAAGGAGAGTTATTAAGATGTTTTTTTTCATTACTTTTGTTCAAATAATGCGCAAAGATAGAAGTTCGTATCGAATAAAGCAACGATACGAACCTTAATTTTTCAAAAAGTTGACGAACGAGGTCGTATTATCGACAAACAAGTCAAAGTTTATACAACTCACTTGCAGCCAGCAAATCTACTTTCTTTTCCATCAATACGCGGATGCAATTTTCCATATCATTGGGACGAATAATCACATTTGCCGTCTCACCGTTGGCAAAAGAGTACATATATTCAATAAATACTCCTTCATCGGACAAGAAACGGAGTACTTTGGCCAAAGAACCGGGTATGTTGGGGCAACTGATTCCTACCACATCGGTTACATTGACAGCAAAATGATGATCTTTCAAAGATTTATAAGCTTTATCAGGCTCAGAGACAATGCCTCTGAGAATACCAAAGTCTGCATTCTCAGCAATACAGAGAGCAGAGAGATTGACACCTTCTTTTGCAAGCACTTCGGTCACTTCTGTGAGGCGACCCGACTTGTTTTCTAAAAAAATGGAAAGTTGTTTTGCTACCATAGTCTCATTACGATTTACGATTTACATTTTTCGATTATCTATCACACGCTTGGCTTTACCAACGCTACGCTCAATGCTGCGTGGTTCTACAAGCCGGACATTTACACCCAATCCGAGCACACTTTGCAGTTGGCTGATCAGTTTCTTCTTCAATGCCATCATCTTGTTGATTTCATCGGAATAGAATTCCGGGCGAACTTCAACCTGCAACTCCATCCTATCCGTATTGTTTTTTCGATCCACAATGAGGAGGTAATGCGGTTCAAACTCAGGCATCTCAAGAATAACGGATTCAATCTGAGTGGGAAACACATTCACACCACGAATAATGAGCATATCATCACTACGGCCCAAAATGCGATCCATACGCACCAATGTGCGACCACACGGACATTGGTCGTAATGCAAAGCGGTAAGGTCTTTGGTACGGTAACGCAGCAAAGGCATCCCCTCTTTGGTCAAGTGGGTAAAGACCAACTCACCCGTTTCACCCGGAGCAAGTGGTTCAAGGGTGATCGGATCAACAATTTCAGGAAAATAATGGTCTTCATTGAGGTGTGTGCCATGCTGGCATTCACATTCATATCCTACGCCCGGACCGGCAATTTCACTCAATCCGTAAATATCATAAGCCTTGATGCCCAGTTTTGTTTCAATATCCCGGCGCATGTTTTCCGTCCATGGTTCAGCACCGAAAGCACCGGCTTTCAGTTTCAACTCTTCACGGGAGATGCCGGAATCCTTGATGGCATCTGCCAGGTAAAGTGCATAGGAAGGGGTACAACAAAGGACCGTAGATCCAAAATCGTGCATCAGTGTAATCTGCTTTTCTGTATTCCCACTCGACATTGGAATGACGGATGCACCGATATTCTCGGCTCCGGCATGAGCTCCTAATCCACCGGTAAAAAGCCCGTAACCGTAGGATATCTGGAAAATATCCGTACTGCTGGCACCGTATGCCGTGAAGGCACGTGCCAAACATTCAGACCAAGCAGAAAGGTCTTTACGCGTATATCCCACAACGGTAGGTTTCCCGGTAGTGCCCGAGGAAGCATGAATACGCATGATCTGACTCATGGGAACAGCACACAACCCGAAAGGGTAATTATCCCGGAGATCGTGTTTGGTCGTAAAGGGAAGTTTTACAATATCATCGATGCTGTTGATGTCATCGGGAGTAATGCCCAGTTCTTGCATTTTTTTACGATAGAAAGGGGTGTCGTGATACACACGTTCCACCGTTTTTTTTAGACGAATGCTTTGAATTTTGCGAAGACTTTCGCGATCCATGCACTCGATGCTCTCATTCCAAATCATGTTCTTCGTTGTATTATATATTTGTTGTATTATTATGGGTTATTCTTCACTATGATAGTGAAATGCAGAGATAAGCTGTTCTCAGTTTGTACTATCTTTGCTGCAAAGTAAATAAATATTTTTGTTTATCTCAAAGATTTTACCGAATATTGCCAATCGTAAGAAGAGAAAATGAACAAGTTTGAATTAACATCCGCCTATAAGCCTACAGGTGATCAACCGGAAGCTATCGCACAACTCACCGAAGGTGTGCGTGAGGAACTTCCGGCACAGACACTACTCGGAGTGACCGGTTCCGGAAAGACTTTTACCATTGCCAATGTAATTGCCAATGTAAATAAACCTACCTTAATATTGAGCCATAATAAGACATTGGCAGCTCAGTTATACAGTGAATTTAAAGGCTTTTTTCCCAACAATGCCATAGAATATTATGTGTCTTATTATGATTATTACCAGCCCGAGGCCTATCTGCCGTCGTCGGATACTTATATAGAAAAAGATCTTCTCATCAATGATGAAATTGACAAGTTGCGGTTGGCAGCCACTTCTTCCCTACTCTCCGGTAGAAAAGATGTAATTGTAGTTTCTTCCGTATCCTGCATTTACGGTATGGGGAATCCGTCTGACTTCTATAGCAATGTCATTGAAGTACAACAAGGGAAAAATTTCAGCCGCAACGTTTTTCTGCGTCGTCTTATAGACAGTCTTTACGTCCGCAATGATATCGAACTTAAACGCGGAAATTTTCGTGTAAAGGGTGATACAGTTGACATCTATCTGGCTTATGCCGACAATCTGCTCCGCATCGTTTTTTGGGGAGACGAAATAGATAGCATAGAAGAAGTAGACCCACTCAGTGGAGTTACCATGGCTACATTCGATAGCTACAAGATTTACCCTGCGAACCTCTTTATGACCACCAAAGAAGCGACTTTGCGTGCCATTCATGAGATAGAGGATGACTTGCACAAACAGGTGCAATGGTTTGAAAATGAAGGCCGTCCATTGGAAGCTAAACGCTTGCACGAACGCGTTACCTATGATATGGAAATGATACGTGAATTGGGGCATTGTTCCGGCATCGAAAACTATTCGCGCTATTTTGACGGTCGCGAAGCCGGTACACGCCCCTATTGTCTGCTGGACTTCTTTCCGGAAGACTTCTTAATCGTTATTGATGAAAGTCATGTCAGTATACCGCAAGTACGTGCCATGTATGGGGGTGACCGTGCCCGCAAAGAAAATCTGGTAGAGTATGGCTTTCGCCTGCCTGCCGCTAAGGATAACCGTCCTTTAAAGTTCGAAGAATTTGAGGAGATGGCCAAACAGGTGATTTACGTCAGTGCTACTCCGGCCGATTATGAACTGATGAAATCCGAAGGTATCGTCGTAGAACAGGTCATTCGTCCTACCGGATTACTTGATCCTATCATTGAAGTACGCCCAAGCCATAATCAGATAGACGACCTGATGGAGGAGATCCAAATACGTATCGAAAAGAACGAGCGTACCCTTGTCACCACCCTTACCAAACGTATGGCAGAGGAACTGACAGAGTATTTGTTGAATCATCACGTAAAGTGTAACTATATCCATAGCGATGTAGATACTTTGGAGCGTGTCAAGATCATGAGTGACCTTCGTGAAGGCATATATGATGTTCTGATCGGAGTTAATCTCTTGCGTGAAGGACTCGACTTACCGGAAGTTTCTCTTGTAGCCATTCTCGATGCAGACAAAGAGGGATTTCTTCGTTCCCATCGTTCATTGACACAGACTGCCGGACGTGCTGCCCGTAATGTAAACGGTATGGTAATCATGTATGCCGACAAAATCACGGATAGCATGCGACTAACCATTGACGAAACCAATCGTCGGCGTGAAAAACAGCTGAAGTACAATGAAGAACACGGCATCACTCCTCAACAAATCAAGAAAGCAAAGAATCTCAATGTGTTTGCAACAGGAGATGCAATGGATAGCAAAGAGAAAGCTTCACTTGCGCCACGTCCTTATCTGGAAGAAGAAGCTTCCTCTTCTTCTGCTGCTGATCCGATAGTGCAGTACATGAGTCGTGCTCAATTAGAAAAGAGTATTGAACGCACTAAGAAGTTGATGCAGGAAGCTGCCAAGAAACTCGACTTCATTGAAGCGGCTCAATATCGGGATGAAGTGCTGAAGATGGAAGAGCTATTAACAGAAAAAAGCCACTGACATAATGGAACTACTAGTATATAAAGCCTCTGCCGGCTCCGGCAAGACCTTTACTCTGGCTGTGGAATACATCAAACATTTGATACAAAATCCACGGGCTTATCGACAGATACTTGCTGTGACCTTCACCAATAAAGCCACAGCAGAAATGAAGGAACGTATTCTCCAGCAACTTTATGGTATATGGAAAGGCGATCCGGCTTCTGAAGTTTACTTGGCACGCATCAAGGAAGAACTCGGAAAGATGAAAAGTGAGAGACTAAAAAACAAAGAAGAAGGGAATCTTTCGGAAAAAGACGAAGAAGGATGGTGGACCGGCGATGAGGACGCCCTACTCCGTCAGCGTGCCGGAATGGCCCTGCAATATATGTTGCATGACTACAGCCGTTTTCGCGTAGAGACCATCGACTCATTCTTCCAGTCTGTGATGAGAAACCTTGCACGAGAATTGGAGTTAAGCCCCAACCTCAACATTGAACTAAACAATACGGAAGTGCTGAGTGATGCCGTAGACAGCCTCATCGAAAAGCTGACTCCTACTTCGCCTGTATTGGCGTGGTTGTTAGACTATATCTATGAACGTATCACTGATGACAAACGGTGGAATGTATCCAACGAAGTGAAAGGCTTTGGACGAAACATTTTTGATGAAAGTTACATAGAGCGTGGCGAAGAATTGCGACATTGCCTCCGCACTCCGGAGACTCTGAAACTCTACCGGGATGTATTGCGTGAGATGGAAAACGAGGCGCTGGAACAAATGAAAGGTTTCTATGACCAGTTTGAAGGCGAACTCGAAGGCCATGCTTTGGTTCCGGAAGATTTAAAAAACGGCTCACGCGGCATCGGCAGTTATTTCCGTAAGCTTAGAGACGGGAAGCTGACTGACAAAGAGGTGATAAATGTCACCCTGCAAAACTGTCTGTCTTCTGCTTCAAATTGGGCAGCCAAGACCTCGAAGCGCAAAAGTGAAATTATGCCATTGGCAGAGAGTTGTTTGATACCACTTCTACAAGATGCAGAGAGACTCCGTCCGGAGAAGAACCGCGTAGTAAACAGTTGTCGGCTTTCCTTGCAACATCTCAATAAATTGCAGCTTCTGAATCATATCGATGAAGAGGTTCGCACACTGAACAGAGAACACAACCGTTTCCTCCTCTCAGACACCAACGCTTTGTTGCATCAGTTAGTGCGCGAAGGTGACTCCTCTTTCGTATTCGAAAAAATCGGAGCCAATATACGCAATGTAATGATTGATGAGTTTCAGGATACCAGTCGCATGCAATGGGATAATTTTCGTTTACTACTGCTCGAAGGACTTTCACAAGGAGCCGACAGTCTGATTGTAGGAGATGTGAAGCAATCTATTTATCGCTGGCGTAACGGTGATTGGGGCATCTTAAACGGCTTGGACGAAAGCAGTGAGTTTCCCATTCGTGTAGAGACTCTGAAAACAAACAGACGAAGCGAGACTACTATCATTCGCTTCAACAACGAGGTGTTTACGGCTGCCGTAGATTACCTCAACACCCTGCATGTTGATGAGTTGAAAGAAGATTGTTACCCCCTGCAACATGCGTATGCCGATGTGATACAAGAATCTCCTAAAGAGACAGAACGTGGCTACGTCAAAGCCTCCTTTCTTGAACCGGATGAAGAGCATAACTATACTGAGCAGACGCTCCTTGCCATGGGTCAAGAGGTGCAAACCTTATTGGCAGCCGGCGTACAACTGAATGATATCACCATCCTTGTCCGTAAAAACAAGAACATTCCTCCTATCGCCGATTACTTCGATAAAGAGCTTCAACTGCCGATTGTTTCCGACGAAGCCTTCCGACTGGATGCTTCGCTGGCCATCTGTATGTTGATGGATGCTTTGCGATGCTTGTCCAATCCGGAAGATAAAATTTCAAGCGCTTCACTGATGGCTAACTATAAGCTGATGGAGCCCACAAAAGACGAGGAAGTCAAGGATTGGGATCCTTTATTTGCCGGCTCTTCCGAAGAGACGCTTCCCGAAGCTTTCACTGCGTGTATAGATCGTTTAAGTCTAATGCCTCTATACGAACTTTTAGAAGAATTGTTCAGCATCTTCAAAATGAACCGTATCGAAAAACAGGATGCCTATCTCTTCTCCTTTTTCGATGCCGTAACAGAGTATTTACAGAGTAACTCTTCCGACTTGAGTAGCTTTATTAAGTATTGGGAAGAAACTCTTTGCAGCAAAACCATACCCAGCGGTGAGATGGATGGCATTCGTATTTTATCCATTCACAAATCAAAAGGATTGGAGTTTCACACCGTGCTTATCCCCTTTTGCGACTGGAAGCTGGAGAATGAGACCCATAATCAGTTGGTATGGTGCACCGCATCCGAATCTCCTTACAATGCGTTGAGTCTGATTCCTGTGACCTATTCCGCCACGATGGCAGAGTCTGTCTATCGTCCCCATTACCTACACGAACGTCTGCAACTTTGGGTGGATAATCTGAATCTACTCTATGTGGCCTTTACCCGTGCCGGAAAGAATCTGATTCTTTGGAGCCGGAAAGAACAGAGTCATACGATTTCTGAACTTCTTGCCAACGCCTTGCCGCAAATAGCTGATAAAGGGATCGGTAGCTGGGATGAAGAAACAGCCGTCTATGAGAGTGGCACGCTCTGTCCCTCTTCCTCCCCCTGTTTGTCGGGAGAAAGTAAGGTACAGAAGGACGGAACACGCGTTCAGGAGGAAAAGAAAGAGACAAACAAGCTCGCACAAAAGCCAACCAAGTTGCCTGTTCATATGGAAAGTATGCTTCATGACATTGAATTCCGCCAGTCCAATCGGTCAACCGATTTCATAGCGGGGGTAGATGAAGCCGAATCCAGCCAACGTTTTATCAACCGTGGGCGCTTGCTTCATACTTTATTCTCTGCCATCGATACGGAGGAGGATATTGACAATGCCATCACCCAACTTGTCTTCGAAGGTATTATCGGGCGTACGGAAACGGAAGACGAAATACGTGAACTTACTGAACGTGCTTTCTCCCTGCCTCAAGTGAAAGATTGGTATTCGGGCCATTGGCAGCTTTTCAACGAATGCGACATCATTTGGCAAGAGAACGGAGAGCTGCGTACCCGACGTCCCGACCGTGTCATGATGCGCAATGGAGAGATTGTAGTGGTGGACTTCAAGTTTGGTAAGCCCAACAAGAAATACAACAAACAGGTGCAAGGATATATGCAACTGCTCGCACGCATGGGTTACTCCTCCGAAAGTATCCAAGGTTACCTATGGTATGTAGAAGAAGAAATGATAGAAAAAGTATCCCAATAATAACATATATTGTTACGACTCATTACTTATAATGTAAGTGCCCTTTACATCTATTGTAATCCGAGTCGGGCAGCAATGATAGACAAAACACATGGAAACATTCCTCCAACTGGTCGCTCATGACCTTTATTCAAAAATAGGAAACGACTTATCGCGCACAGCCATCGTCTTTCCGAATAAACGAGCCAGTCTGTTTTTTAACGAATACCTGGCAGCAGAATCCGACCGTCCGTTATGGTCGCCTGCTTATGTCAGCATCAGTGATCTGTTTCGCCAACTCTCCCCTTTCAAACTCGGAGACTCCATACGCTTGGTATGCGAACTTTATAAGGTGTTCCGTGAGGAAACTCATAGTGAAGAAACTCTGGACGATTTCTACTTCTGGGGAGAGCTGCTTATCAGTGACTTCGACGACGTGGACAAGAACCTTGTTGATGCCGATAAGCTCTTCACTAATTTGCAAGACTTGAAGAGTATCATGGATGATTATGATTTTCTCGACAAAGAGCAAGAGGAAGCCATTCGGCAGTTCTTCCAAAATTTCTCCCTCGAAAAGCGTACGGAACTGAAAACAAAATTCATTTCACTGTGGGATAAATTGGGAGATATCTACCGCAATTACCGTAAAAACCTTGCCGAACTCGGCATTGCCTACGAGGGGATGATGTATCGCAATGTCATGGAACAATTGGTGACCGATGACCTGCCTTACGAACGATATGTGTTTGTAGGATTCAATGTCCTCAATAAGGTGGAGACTGAATTTTTCCTCCGCTTGCAAAAGGCAGGCAAGGCTCTGTTCTATTGGGATTATGATGTGTTCTATACTCGCTTGCCTCGCGAACAGAAACCACCCTATACGCATGAAGCCGGTGAGTTTATTCTCCGCAATCTGAAGATTTTTCCTAATCAACTGCCGGAAACAGCCTTCGATGTGTTGCGCAAACCCAAGCAGGTACGTTTCATTTCTGCATCTACCGAGAATGCACAAGCTCGTTACCTTCCTGAGTGGATAAGGGAAATGAAATCTGACTCGTTGTTTAAAGAAAAAGAGAATGCCATTGTCCTCTGTAATGAAACCTTGTTGCTGCCTGTTCTTCATTCGATCCCTTCGGAGGTACAGAATGTCAACATCACTATGGGTTTTCCGTTGGCACAAACTCCGGTGTACAGCTTCATCAACTCTCTTGTGGAACTGCAAACTACCGGTTATCGCAGTAATAGCGGTCGGTATACTTATGAAGCCGTACTTTCTGTTTTGAAGCATCCTTATACCCGTCAGCTTTCTTCGGCGGCCGAAGGACTGGAGCAACAGTTGACACAAGACAACCGCTTCTACCCGCTTCCTTCCGAACTGAAGCAAGACGCTTTTCTTGAGCAAGTCTTTACCCCACAGAACGGCATCTCTCCCCTTTGTCGCTATCTCACCGATTTACTCCGCGAAGTAGCTGTCATCTACCGTCAGGAAAAAGATGCGGAAGATATCTTCAACCAACTCTATCGTGAATCCTTGTTTAAGAGTTACACCCTCATCAACCGGCTGGTCAATCTGATTGATACCGGAGAACTGGGCAGTGTGAAAATGGATACTTTGAAACGTTTGATGAACCGCCTGCTGACTTCTGCCAACATTCCTTTCCACGGGGAACCTGCTATTGGAATGCAAGTGATGGGAGTATTGGAAACACGTAACCTCGATTTCCGCAACTTGATTCTGTTATCCCTTAACGAGGGACAGCTTCCCAAAGCCGGAAGTGACTCTTCCTTCATTCCCTATAACCTGCGGAAGGCTTTCGGAATGACGACCATTGAACATAAGAATGCGGTCTATGCCTATTACTTCTATCGTCTCATTCAGCGTGCAGAGAACGTCACTTTACTATACAATACCACCTCCGACGGACTGAATCGGGGTGAAATGTCTCGTTTTATGCTGCAATTTCTGGTAGAATCTCCGCATGAAATCTCACGTGAGTACCTCGAAGCGGGACAATCTCCACAACAAACGCGAGAGATCAGTATCCTCAAAACTCCGGAAATACTGGAAAGGATGCACCGCATTTATCATATTCAACAACATCCCAAGGCTTTATTTTCACCCTCTGCCCTCAACACGTATCTGGATTGCAGACTGAAGTTTTACTACCGTTATGTAGCCAAGCTGAAAGCTCCCGAAGAGGTCAGTGCAGAGATTGATTCTGCGTTGTTCGGAACTATCTTCCACTACTCCGCCGAGTTGGTATATAGAGACCTTACTGCCCATCATAAGGAAGTGCGAAAGGAAGATCTCGAAGCTTTGTTGAAGAATGATGTAAAGTTACAGAGTTATGTAGACAATGCATTTAAAGAGAAGTTCTTCCATGTTTCTCCAACGGAACAACCTGAATACAATGGTACGCAACTGATTCACTCTAAAGTCATCGCTTTTTATCTGCGTCAGCTTTTGAGAAACGATCTGCAATACACGCCTTTCTGCATGGAAGGAATGGAAAAAGAAGTGGAGGAAGTGATGGAGATTGAAACCTCTTTAGGAAAATTATTGTTGAAGATAGGTGGAACTGTTGACCGTTTAGACAGCAAGGAAGACACCCTCCGTATTGTAGATTATAAGACCGGTGGAACTCCTAAGACGCCTGTAAATATAGAGCAACTGTTTACCCCTGCCGACAACCGCCCGAACTATATTTTCCAGACCTTCTTGTATGCCGCTATCCTATGTCGCAAGCAACCGCTCAAAGTGGCTCCTTCTCTGCTCTACATCCACCGGGCAGCATCCGAAAGCTACTCTCCGGTCATTGAAATGGGAGAAGCTCGTCAAGCTAAGATGCCGGTGAATAACTTTGTCTTTTATGAAGACGAATTCCGTGAAAGATTAGAAAAACTGCTGCATGAAATCTTTAGTCCGGAAGCACCGTTCGACCAGACTGAAAATACGAAGTTATGTGAATACTGTGACTTCCGTAGCTTATGTAAGCGATGAAAGTTCTTCCCCCCCCCACAGCTTTTTTCCTTGAGAGAAAAGTTAAGGGGGAGGAAGTATTTTATTTTTTCAGTGGCAGAGAGAAGCTAAATGTAGTACCTTCTCCTTCCTGTGAAGTAAACCACAGTTTGCCATTATTCTTCAAGACAAAGTCTTGACACAAAAGCAAGCCCAATCCCGAACCTTCTTCATTGTTTGTGCCGTATGTACTGAAATGTGTGTCGGCATGCAACAGTTTCTGCTGTCCCTCTTCACTGATGCCACAGCCATAATCTTGTACTGAAACAACCACTTTATCATCCGTTTGTTCGATTCTCAAGATGATTTCAGATCCTTCATGGCTGAATTTGAGAGCATTGCTTAGCAAATTGCGTATCACCGTCTTCAGCATGTCAATATCTGCATAGACAAACATCTGCTTCGGTGTTTCCACACGGATGGCAACCTTCTTTACAGAAGCTACCATTTTGAATATTTCAATAACACTATCCACTACCTCCACAAGGTTGACATCTTGGAAGACAACATTCATCTTGCCTATCTGACTCTTCGTCCACTTCAGCAGATTATCCAACAACGCAAAAACATCTTCCGTGGTCTGATTAGCCTGAGTAAGCAGATCATACATCTCGTGGCCTATTTTCTCAATAGGTAGATTGAGTATCAACATGTTCAATACCATTTTGATGGATCCCATTGGAGAGCGAAGGTCATGCGCAATAACGGAATACAACTTGTCGCGAGCGGCAATGGTGCGTTCCAATTCTTCGGTTTTGCTCAAAATCAGACGTTTGGCAGCAACCAAAGAGACCTGATGAGAAACACGAATAATCAGTTCTTCTTTATTGAAAGGTTTGGAGATGAAGTCGTTGGCACCCACCTGAAAGCCTTGCACAATATCAGTGGTACTGTTTAGTGCTGTCAGAAAGATGATAGGAATCTCTGCCGTATTAGGATTCTCCTTCAGACGTTGAGCCACTTCAAAGCCACTCATGTCGGGCATCATTACATCCAGCAAGATCAAATCCGGACTTTCTTTATCTACTTGTTCCAATGCCTGCTGTCCGTTATTGGCAGTAGCGATTGTAAAATTTTCATTTGTCAGAAGCACTTTCAACAACAATACGTTTGACAATACATCGTCAACGATCAGAATTTTATACTCCGAGGGGTTTATTTCCATGTTCATTTTGCTATCTTGTTTTTCCAATTGATTGAGTTAGTAACGGATGTTCTTTAAAATATTCGATCATGTGGTGCAATCCTTCTTCCAGTTCAATGGTAGGATTCCACTTTAGTTTAGTCTTAGCCAAGGTGATGTCCGGCTTTCGCTGTTTGGGGTCATCGTGAGGCAAAGGTTTAAATATGAGTTGTGAATTAGAGTTTGTGAATTTAATGATCTTTTGGGCCAGTTCTAAAATAGAGAATTCATTGGGGTTGCCCAGGTTGATAGGACCGATAAAGTCATCTTCCGTGTTCATCATCCGAACCATCCCCTCTACCAAATCGTCCACATACTGAAAGCTTCGTGTTTGCTTGCCTGAACCATAGATCGTAATATCTTTGTTCTGCAAGGCCTGTACTACAAAATTAGATACCACTCTTCCATCATTCGGCAACATTCGTGGACCGTATGTATTGAATATACGTATAATTTTGATGCGTAATCCATTTTGGCGATGATAATCCATGAATAGAGTCTCTGCACAGCGTTTCCCTTCATCATAACAAGAACGAATGCCTATCGGATTCACATTCCCCCAATAACTTTCTTGTTGCGGGTGGACCTCCGGATCACCATAAACCTCACTGGTCGAGGCCTGTAAAATCTTGGCATTTGTTTTCTTTGCCAGTTCCAATAAATTGATGGCGCCCAGCACAGAGGTCTTTATAGTCTTTATGGCATCATGTTGATAATGGATGGGAGAAGCAGGACAAGCCAAGTTGTAAATTTCGTCCACAACGGCTTCGTAAGGATATTCTACATCCTTACATACAAATTCAAAAAGAGGATGGTCTTTTAGATGCGTAATATTCTCTTCAGATCCCGTAAAAAGGTTATCTAAACAAATTACTTTTTGCCCATCATTTATGAGTCGTGTACATAGATGGGAGCCTATAAAACCGGCACCTCCGCTAACCAAAATTGTTTTCATATACTTTTTTACGCCATAGTTTGTCGTATGATACTTGTTTGCTTTGTTTATGCTGACAAATGTAACCGATTTATAACTAATTCATGCAAGTTTGCAAAGAAATATTTCATTTATCAGCGAATGAAAGACAAATGAACGCAACCCATCATCTTCTATTTACCTTAACAGCAACTGTCGTCATTTTACGAGCATATCCCCATACCACGCAATAGGCCACCAAAGGGACAATGAATGCCATGACCATGGTGGAATGGTCAGCAACTACTCCCATCAATAAAGGACCTACCACTCCACCCACCGGAGTCATCATCAAAAAAGAAGAAGCTCGCTTCGTATGGTTACCCAAACCTCGCAGTGAAAGAGCAAATATCGTAGGAAACATGATGGCCTCAAAGGCGTAGCCACATAACAAAGCTACTAATGACACCAAGCCTATATCTAATAAAACCAGCGAAGTAGTAATCACGGTTCCCGTAGCACATACCAGCAACATCTTTTCCGCCCGAACACGTCCCATAATCCAACTACCTATGAAACGTCCCATCATGAACAATCCTAATCCACCGAAAGAGAGTACCAATGAAGCTTCACGAGCATTCATCCAGCCCTGCTCTACCACATAGTTAATAAAAAAACTATTGATAGAGATCTCTCCAACCTCATAGGCAAAAAGAGCCATTAATCCGAATATAAAAAGCTTATGCGACCACAAACCTACTCGATTGCCCGCTCCATCTATCTCTTCATTGTGCTCTATCTCCGGCAGTTTGATTCTGGAGAAGACCAAGGCAGCCATCAACACCACAACTCCCATGCACACATAGGGCAGTGCCACATTGCCCGATCCTATCTGTCCATCTTCCGAAAAAAGAAGCAATCCGGCAAGAATCGGCGCACAGATACATCCCAATCCGTTGAAAGACTGGGCAAAGTTCAGGCGACTGGCTGCCGTTTCTTTTGCACCTAATTCTGTGGCATACGGATTGGCTGCCGTTTCGAGAAAAGTCAGCCCGCAGCCAATCACAAACAGGGCAAATAAGAAAAGGTTGAACGATAAATAATGTTGTCCGGGAATGAACAACAAGGACCCTATTCCGTAAAGCAACAATCCAAAAACAACCCCTCTGCGATAACCAAAACGGCTGATAAACAGTCCCGCAGGAATAGCCATGATAAAATATCCCATGTACATGGTTACTTGAATAAATGCGGAATGAGCTTTTGAGATACTAAGCAACTCTTGAAAATGCTTGTTCAATACATTCAGAATAGCATGGGCAAACCCCCAAAGGAAAAAGAGAGAAGTAATCAATATAAAAGGGATTGTATATTGTTTACCAACTAATGGAATTTGTTTTTGTTTCATAATATAAAAATAGAGCTGCTTCTGATTTTAGTAGTTTTCAGATACGTCTTTTTAATTTTGACTGCAAAGATAGACAAAAGTCTCATTCGTTATTCTCTTTTTTCATTTTCACTGTAGCATAAAAGTACTTTTTCATGACTATGTGGACACGAATATGTATCTTTGTTGAAAATATCTCTATGTAGACATTGCGCTCCTATTTAGAATAGACGGTTTAGATGCTATTTTAAAATCCGGTTTTCCTACTAAAAAAAGACATTTTGTTATGAAGATAAAAGCAATATTTTTAGATGTAGATGGGACATTGGTCAGTTTTGATACCCATCGCGTACCTCAATCGGCAATCGAAGCACTAAGACATGTGCACAAGTTAGGCATCAAGGTTATTATAGCAACAGGACGACCCTTTACCAATCTTCACGAGATTGAGGAAGTTCCTTATGAAGCTGTGATAGCTCTTAACGGTGCCAACTGCGTATTGAGAGACGGTACTTCCATCTCTCAAAAACTGATAGACAAAGAGGACTTCTACAAAGTACAAGAACTTGCCAAACATTATGGATTTCCTTTGGCAGTTGAGACAAACAGAGGAATTCTTATCAATGAGATTAATCCTACCGTCATCGAACTTGCCAAACTTGTCGACCATCCCGTTCCACCGGTAGTGGATATCGAAGAAGAGTTTGCCAAAGGTGAATGCTGCCAATTGTGTATTTATTGCGATGAAGAAACTGAGAAAAAGGTGATGGCACAACTGCCCGGACTTACCATCTCTCGATGGAATCCATTCTTCGCAGATGTCAACGTGGCAGGGATCAACAAAGCTGTTGGCATCAATGAGCTTGCTTCCTACTATGGATTTGACATTTCACAAACTCTTGCCTTTGGTGACGGAGGAAACGATATTGCCATGCTCAGAGCCGTTGGAACAGGAATAGCCATGGGAAATGCTTCTGATATTGTAAAAGCCGCCGCCGATTATGTGACGGGAACAGTGGATGAAAATGGAATACGAGATGCACTGATACATTGGGGAGTTATGCAAGAATGAATCAAGGTGCAGTAGGAGTTTTTCTTGATTACCTACCCGCTTTTAGAAACAAATCCTCGCTGTAAATACAGGCTGTTTCTTAGTACTTCCATTAGGTAAACTGTATAGCGTTACTCCGCTGCCGGCTGACACAGAAAGTGCTTTCTTTTTATTCTTAGAAGAGAATATAAAAAGAGG